>CALJIQ010000213.1 GCA_937973995.1 uncultured Saprospiraceae bacterium | reverse complement strand
TTCTAACTTTTGAAAACCAATACTTTATGAACCTGACGTTGTATTTTCTCAGTTGTTTAGCTCGCTAAACGCCCTCCAAAATACTTAGTCAGAACCATAAATTATTGATTTTCAACGACTGATAATTTTTAAACATACTCTAAGTTATTTATTCCGTCATTACTAAAAAACAAATAAGCGCTTTAAAACATAAAAATATGGATATTTTAAAAGCAGCAACCGATTGGGCAAAAGCAGAACTTTTCTCAACGCCATTTTTTATTTTGTTTGGAGTGGTATTCGTATTGGCAAGCATAGGTTTTTGGCAATTAGGAAAAACCGATATGGCAAAGGCATACATCATTCCTACCTTGGTAGCGGGTGCTTTATTGATGATTATAGGACTTGGATTATTCTTTACCAATAAATCAAGACTCACCCAATTTGAAACGGCCTACAAGAGTAATCCATCCGCTTTTGTAGCATCAGAACTTGCACGTGCCAAAGCTACTTTAAAAGAATATCAAACCATTGTGTTTAAAGCAATTCCTTTAATTATCATTATCTGTTCTCTTGTCATTTTATTTATTGACAAACCTATTTGGCGGGCGAGCGCAATTACAACTATTGCCATGTTGGTTGTTATTTTGTTAATTGACGGTACCGCCCATGCACGAATAGATGCTTATCATCAACAATTATTATCAGTAGAAAGACAATTAAAAGATTGAGAGAGACCATGCAATATTTCAAACGGATGAGCATCATAATAGAATGAGAATTATTGCACCCATTCTAGAGGGGAATGCTACATATGATTTACATAAAAAAAAGAGTTTACCAACTACACCAGTTGATAAACTCTCTCTAATAGTTAGGATATATTAGTTCCTTTGTTAGAATGCAATTCCCATAGAGACTACTGCACGACCCGCTTTATTATCCAAAGAAAAAGCTTTCCCATCAATATCGATAATATCGCCAAAGTGTCGTAAGCTACCTTCATATCGGAAATCTAGAGAAAGTCTCCATAAGTCGATACCAAAGCCAGCTTGATAGCCTACTTTTAATCGGTCTTCATCATCTTGGTAGTTCTCAATAATTCTAGATACTTTCTCATCATCGCCTAAGTAGAATCGTGCGACTGGCCCCGCTTGTGCACGCAATGGCCCCAATTTCAATCCTACTAAAATCGGTACATCTATATTGTTAAAGGTTTCTGTAGTATTAAATTGATCGCCATCAACAGACGTTTGAAAATCCAATTTATTAGAATTAAAAACGATTTCTGGTTGAATGTGTAAGCCTCTTCCTAGTCTGGCGAACATACCAAACTGGTATCCAAAAGAGGAGTCATCAATCTTGTCAGTAAGGTTATCAAATTTATTACCATTGGTAACTACGAAGTCTCCCAATTTCATGTCATAAGTACTTACACCGAATTTTAAACCGGCTTTCATAAATTGTGCGTGAGAGGTGCCAATAAAAGCAAAAGAGATAAGGACAACAAGCAATAGATTCTTCATAATAGTAGATTGTTTTGGTGAGGAATCAGGGATCAGGAGTCAGGGGTCAGAGAAGTTCGGAAATCGAGTATATTATTACTTTAAAGAAAAGTAAGACTCTTATCTTTACCGAAATATGTCTGATCCCTGACCCCTGACTCCTGATCCCTAACAAAGTTTAAATTTGAACGATTTGTTTTCTATAATTGTATCATTGTAAGTGAATTGCAGGAAACCTTAACTTGGTCTTAACCTAGTACAAACTTCAACTTCAATATCCAACACAATTTCAATGTATTCCTATTGTTATACGACATTTTGAATTTGCCTTTGATGCTTGAATTTGATCTTACAATTGACCATTTATTATAAAGAGTACAAAGACCCTCATTTACCCCTATTTTTAATTGTTAAAAAATTATTAAAGGTATCAGGGGTCAGGAGTCAGGGGGCAGATTAGTAGGGCACCTGACTCCTGACCCCCGACTCCTGATCCCTATAAAAGATGAAATTCAACGGTAACGAAGTAAGATATGTAGGCAGTTTTCCTAGTCTCACTGCTTGTCCAAAGGATACGAAGCCAGAGTATGCCTTCATTGGTCGCTCCAATGTGGGTAAGTCTTCTTTGATTAATATGCTGACGGGAAGAAATAGCTTGGCGCATGTTTCTAAAAAACCAGGTAAAACCCAAATGATTAATTTCTTTGAAGTAGCAAAAGAATGGTATTTGGTAGATTTACCGGGGTATGGTTATGCAAAGATTTCCAAGAAAAAAAGAAGAGAGTGGGAGATGATGATCGAAGGGTATTTGCAACATCGTACTACTTTAGCTTGTGTACTGCTATTAATAGATGCGAATATCCCTGCCCAAAAAATAGACTTGGAGTTTATGAAATGGCTAGGAAATAAGCAAATTCCGTTTGTGCTGGTATATACCAAAACGGATCGTTTGAAACCAGCTGAAGTGGACTCGCATATCGAACGAATTCAGCAAGGCTTTTTGGAAGAATGGAGCGAACTGCCCCAACAGTTTATTACTTCTTCCATCAAGAAAGGAGGACGGGAAGAAATACTAGCTTTTATTGACAGTATCAACCAACAACTAACAGATGACCAGTAGATTTACTATTCTATTCTTTTTTTCCTTCTTGATCGCTTGTACCAGTACTTCCATTGCCCCCACTCAGGAAGAATCTATGACCGCACCGATCATCCCCATTCGCTATTTAGCACTAGGAGATTCTTATACCATAGGCGAAAGTGTTCCGTCGGATAAGAATTACCCCAATCTTTTAGTATCGTCTTTACAAGCCAACGGCAAGGAAGTAGCAGCAGCTCAAATAATCGCTAAAACGGGATGGACAACAGATGAACTAAATACAGCCATCCAACAGGCTAATCCTGATACGACCTTTCACTTGGTCTCTTTATTAATAGGCGTAAATAATCAATATCGAGGGAGATCTGCCGAGGCGTATGCGCCTGAGTTTGAAGACTTATTGCAACAAGCTATCCGCTTTGCTAATGGCGATAAATCCAAGGTATTTGTGGTCTCCATACCTGACTATGCTTATACGCCTTTTGGGCAGGAGAATGACCCTACCAAGATTAGCAAAGGTATCGATGAATTCAATGCGATTAATCGAACCATTACAGACCAATATCAAATCACTTATTTTGACATAACCCCTATTTCTAGAAAAGGAGTAGCAGAACCTGCTTTGGTAGCTGCGGATAAATTGCATCCTTCAGGGGCGCAATACCAACGTTGGGTGGAATTGATGATAGCGGATGTGCAAAAAATGGTAGAGAAGTGATGGCAGACACTTGCGGGATAGGAAAGTGAAAGAGCGAAGTGGCTGACATCTAAATGTTAAGCATAATCATATTCAACATATTTAGCAGTTTGTTGAGCGACTTGTTCCCCCAACAACTTTCCAACTATATAAAAAGCCGCATCAATACCCGCTGCTACGCCCCCAGAAAAAACGATCTTTCCATTGTCCACAACTCGGACATTCTTACAAATACGAGCAGAGGTAGGAGCTACTTTTTCCAATTCACCAAATGCCATATGGTGGGTGGTAACACTCAAGCCTTCCATCAAACCAGCCCTAGCAATCAATAAAGCACCCGTGCAGACAGATAAGACTTGCTCGCAGCTAAGTGCCATTTTTTGAATCCATTTCAACAAAGCAGGATTTTCCATTTCTCGTCTGGTGCCAAAAGGTGTACCGTCTTTTCTTCTACCCCCTCCGCCTGGGATGACTATTATATCTGCCTTGGGGCAGTTTTTAAAGGTATAAGTAGGATTGACCACCATGCCACCCCTAGTTCGTATCTTCTTTTTTTCGGCGACCGTAAACACTTCAAAAGGAATGTTTCCTTTCCATCTGCCTGCTACGGAAAATACTTCAAATGGACCACAGAAATCTAATACTTCTACATCATCAAAAATTAGAACGGCTACTTTTCTGGTTGGCATAGGTAAGGAATTAGATTGCTTGATTGAACTCATAAGTGATGATTACAAAAGTTTTTAAAACTTTTGTAATCTGTTTTTAGATAGACTATTTTTTAATCAAAGCATACTTATTTAAATCCTGAAATTCAATATATTTTAAAGCCTTGCTATTGGTGGATTCCAATATAACAGGGGGCGCAACTCCAGCGACCACCGCTTCTTTCCATCGCAAGGCACACAAACACCAGCGGTCTCCTACCTTTAATCCTGGGAAGTTATACATAGGAATAGGGGTACTCAAGTCATTTCCTTTTCCTTTCGTAAAAGTGAGAAATTCTTCTGTCATAATGGCACAGACTACATGCGTACCATAGTCATTTTGATTGGTATGACAAAAGCCATCTCGAAAGTATCCTGTTATTGGATCAAAACAGCAAGATTGTAGGGGCGTGCCCAAAACATTTTTAGCAGAAGTTGAGGTCATAGTTGATTTTCTTTTACTTTGCCTAATAAACAATTTTGCTTATTTTGGGCAAAACTCCAGATCGCAATAACGAAAAATATTATTGGAAAATATAATTTTTTATAAAGTATAATTTAATTCCTTTTAGGCTACTGCTACGTTTCAAAAAATTGGGTTCTTTGACAAATCCCTTGTGCCAATCAGCTTTTCTCGATGCCAAGCTGATTTGCTAATTGCCTCCATTTTACAAAATTTGTCAAAGAACCAAAAATTTGAAACGCAGCACTTCAGTATCTTCTATTAAATTTTCATGAGTAATTCCGTACAACATAAACTATTAATCGCCAATCGTGGAGAGATCGTTATTAGGATCGCAAAAGCGGCCAAGGAATTGGGGATGCCGACGGTGAGTATCTATTCTGAAGACGATGCGAATTCGCTACATATTCAGCAGACCGACTTTGCAATTGCACTAGAAGGGCAAGGCCCAAAAGCCTATTTAGATATAGATGCCATCATTGCGATTGCCAAGGAAGAGAGCTGTACGATGATTCATCCTGGTTATGGATTTTTGAGTGAAAGTGATGCTTTCGCCGCCATGTGTGCAGAAGAGGATATTGTTTTTGTGGGCCCTCGACCAGAGGTGTTGGATTTATTTGGTAATAAAATAGAGGCCCGCCGATTAGCCGAAAATTGGGGGATACCCACCATCGAAGGTACCTTAGATACGACCTCTTTAGAAGAGGCAATTTCTTTTTTTGAATCTTTAGGCGAGGGACCTGCGATGATGATTAAAGCGGTAGCAGGAGGGGGTGGTCGTGGGATGCGATTGGTAACCAATGTGGAAGACATCCCTAGTGCCTTTCAACGCTGCCAGTCTGAGGCGGAACGAGCATTTGGTAATGGAGATGTCTATGTAGAAAGATACATTCCAAAAGCTAGACATATAGAAATCCAAATCTTGGGAGACGGCGAAAATGTGAGCCATTTGGGGGAACGAGATTGCAGTATTCAGAGACGGAATCAGAAGATTATTGAAATAGCACCTTGTCCAGGCATTGTTCCTGAGTTAAGAGAAAAGCTCATTAATGCGGCGATGCTATTAGCTAAAGCGGTGAATTATAATAGTGTAGGTACGGTAGAATTTTTAGTAGAAGGCAAGGAAGAACTAACCGCAGATACCTCTTTTTATTTTATAGAAGCCAATCCTCGTTTGCAAGTAGAGCATACCATTACAGAAGAAGTGATGGGGATCGATTTATTGTTGTTTCAATTACAACAGGCAATGGGGATTAGTCTGGAAACAATGGGCTTGCTGGAGCATGATATACCTGAACCAGATGGGTACGCTATACAAGTGCGCATTAATACGGAGGTGTTGGATTCAGAAGGACGCTTGCAACCCAAATCGGGTCTCATTAGTCGGTATGATTTTCCAATGGGAGAAGGAATACGAGTAGATGGCTATGGGTATAAAGGGTATCAGACCAATCCTAATTTTGATTCCCTTTTGGCTAAATTGATTTGCCATAGTCCATATGATCATTTTGGATCTGTTATAGAAAAAGCTATAGAGGTATTGCAAGATACTAGAATTGAAGGGGTCGAAACCAATATTCCTTTATTAAAAAAAATCCTTACGCATCCACGTTTTCAAGCGATGGATTTATCTACTCGATTTGTAGATACCCATATTCTAGGCAAGCATCCGAATATCATTATCAAAGCAATGGAAACAGAGGAGGTATCAGAAGAAGCAGTTCTTTCCTTTGATGCCTTTCCTACCTTACAAGCCAATGAAACACAAACGGAAGAAACAACGCCTGCTATTGTAGAAATCTTTAAAGAAGAGCAGGAAGAAGAAATAGAAACAGCAGCAGAAACACCAGCGCCTGTAACCAGTAATTCTTTTGATAATTTCCCTCCTTTGGATGCTGCCGATTTTGGAGAGCCTGCAAATGAAAAATCAGAGTTTGAATCAGGTTTCACGGTAGCCCCAATTTTCGATCAACCGCAAGCTGCCCCTGAACAACCTACTGCCCCTAAAAAGAAAAAAGGTACTGCTCGTAAAGACCTACTTACTATTTATACTCCCATGCCGGGGAGTGTATTAAGCATTTTAATTAAAAAAGGAGATAAGATCCGAAAAGGGCAAGAATTGGTTGTCATTGAAGCGATGAAAATGGAGTCGGTGATTCATGCTACTCATAGCGGCGTGGTAGAAAAATTGGCGATACAAGAGGGCGATATACTCTCCGAGCAGCAGCCTATATTAATGTTACGACCTGCTGCCATTGAAGTAGAAAAAGAAGTCGTTGCCGATGCTATTGACCCCGATTATATTCGTCCAGATTTAGAAGCGGTCAATAAAAGGAAGTCTTTTTTATATGATGAAAATCGACCAGAAGCGGTTGCTAAACGCAGGAAAAGAGGACAATCCACTGCCAGAGAAAATATAGCCTCCTTATGTGATGAAGGTACTTTTTTAGAATATGGAGGTATGGCTATCGCTGCCCAAACGACCCGTCGCAGCATGGAGGATTTGATTAAAAATACCCCAGCGGATGGTTTAGTGAATGGAACAGGTTTGGTGAATGGCTCTTTGTTTGGACCTGATAAAGCCAAGTGTATGGTCATGGCTTATGATGCTACCGTATTGGCAGGAACGCAAGGCACGGCTAATCATCAAAAGATGGATCGAATGCTGCATTTGGCAGAACAATGGAACTTGCCTGTCATTTTGTTTGCAGAAGGAGGGGGAGGGAGACCCGGGGATGTTGATATTCAAACGGTCGCTGGCTTGCACATTATGACCTTTACCTTATTTGGAAGATTGAGTGGAAAAGTGCCTTTGGTGTCTATTGTATCTCGATATTGTTTTGCAGGTAATGCAGCTTTGGCGGGTTGTTCGGATGTGATTATTGCTACCGAAAATGTCTCACTTGGTATGGGAGGACCTGCTATGATCGAGGGAGGTGGACTCGGGACGTATCATCCCAAAGAAGTAGGACCTGCGGAAGTACAAACGGAAAATGGAGTGATTGATATAGTCGTAAAAGATGAAATAGAAGCAGTGGAAATCGCTAAAAAATATGTATCCTATTTTCAAGGTAAGTTAGAACAGTGGGACTGTAAAGATCAAAAAGAATTACGCCATTTAATTCCTGAAAACAGAAAACGTACCTACGATATTAGAACGGTCATTGACCATTTATCGGATACCGATTCCGTGTTGGAGTTACGCTCTAAATATGGTATAGGAATTATCACGGCGTTTGTACGAATAGAAGGGCATCCTTTTGGCATCATTGCCAATAATCCAAACCATTTGGGAGGAGCAATTGATGCAGAAGCTGCTAAGAAGGTCAATGACTTTTTAAAATTATGCAATAATTATAAAATTCCCATTTTGTCGCTTTGTGATACGCCAGGTATTATGGTCGGACCAGAAGCGGAGAAAGAGGGAACGGTTCGTCATGCGTCCAGATTGTTTGTGGCTGGAGCTCAGTTGGAAGTTCCTTTAATGGCGATCATCCTTAGAAAAGGCTACGGTTTAGGAGCGATGGCTATGGTAGGCGGTAGTTTTCATGTACCTTTGTTCACCATTGGCTGGCCCACCAGCGAATTTGGTGCAATGGGCTTGGAAGGGGCGGTACATCTAGGGTACAAAAAAGAACTAGAGGCCATCAAGGATGAGCAGGAAAGAAAGGCGCTTTTTGATAAAATGGTAGCCGAATTATATGAAAGAGGAAAAGGAATTAGCATGGCTACTAGTTTGGAAATTGATGATGTGATTGATCCAATGGAAACTCGTAAGTGGATTATTAATGGATTGAAGAATACTCCTAATTTTTGATACTGTTGCTGCTGGAAGTTATTGATGCTAGTTATACTCGAAACGGGTAAAAAGTGATTTTCCAATACTGTTTATTTGTTTAGTTGTTGAATTGTTTATCTAAGTATAACTTGTAAACGATTAAACAGATAAACCAATAAACATTTAGTTCACTTTCACAATTTTATCCTACTTACAGTATAATATACTAGCGACCATAGCCTCCAGTAACAATAGCATCCAGCATAAAAAATAAAAATATGAATTTCGATTACACCGATCGCTCCAAAGATTTGCAAGAACGGGTAAGCCGTTTTATGGATACCCATATTTTTCCAGTAGAACAAGAAGCAGAAGAATTCCATAAAGCCAATCTTTGGAAAGTTTGGCCAGGTATAGAAGGCTTAAAGGATTTAGCCAAAGCCGAAGGCTTATGGAACTTATTCTTACCTAAAAACTATGGAGATTTAAGCCCGGGATTAACCAATTTAGAATATGCCCCATTAGCAGAATTAATGGGTCGTTGTAGAATCGCTTCTGAAGTATTCAATTGCTCTGCACCCGATACGGGGAATATGGAAGTATTGGCGAAATACGGCTCCCCTGCCAATCAAGAACAATGGTTAAAGCCGTTAATGAATGGGGACATTCGTTCTGCCTTCTTAATGACCGAGCCAAGAGTCGCTTCCTCTGATGCTACGAATATAGAAACGTCTATTGTTCGAGAGGGCGATGAGTATGTGATCAATGGACGAAAGTGGTGGTCTTCTGGTGCGATGAATCCACATTGCAAGGTCTATATCGTGATGGGTAAAACGGACCCAACGGCATCAAGACATGCGCAGCAAAGTATGATACTAGTTCCCGCTGGTACCCCAGGGGTCAACATCATTCGTCCGATGCAGGTATTTGGAAATGTAGATTCTCCAGAAGGGCATGCAGAGATTGATTTAATTAATGTTCGAGTTCCTGTTGGTAATTTATTACTTGGAGAGGGTAGAGGTTTTGAAATTGCGCAAGGTCGTTTAGGTCCTGGTCGTATTCATCACTGTATGCGTTTAATTGGTGCGGCGCAACGGTCCCTAGATATTATGTGTGATCGAGTAGCACAAAGAGAGGCATTCGGTAGAAAAATAAAAGACTTCAGTAGTATTCGTCAGGATATTGCTAAGTCTAGATGCGATATTGAACAAGCTCGTTTACTAACACTTTCTTGTGCTGATCGAATTGATCGTCACGGTGTTAAAGCAGCCAAAGACTTGATAGCGATGATAAAAATCGTCTGCCCTCAAATGACTTGCGATGTAGTGGACCGAGCCATTCAAGCGCATGGAGGAATGGGCGTTAGCCAAGATACGCCACTAGCTGGCTTCTGGGTATATGGCAGAACGATTCGGATTGCGGATGGACCTGATGAGGTGCATATGTATCAATTGGGTCGGAATACGGTGAAGCAGTATCAAGCTCGGATGGGGGAGTTGGTGTAATCAAAATATTGATTTTCAGCTAGTATAAAAAAATAGAATGGTGAGTCAGGTTCTGACTCGCCATTTTGTTTTATTGCTTTTAAATTGTCATTTTAATAAAAATACAATCAATGACGCTACTGTCAGGAACATATGATTCTAAACATACTCCTCCAAAGCTAATTAGGAACCCGCCTAAACGCCACTCAAAGTGCGAGAAATATCTGTTTTCCGAGCCTGCAAGGCAGGAATTATCGCTGCAATAAATCCGATCGCCAAAGCACCAAATAACAGATACCATTCTTCTTTTAAAAACTCCCAGCCAGAGAAGGCATAGCGGTAGGCATCCTCCAAGTAGCTAGACAATACACTCATGCCTACATGACTCAATATAATACCGATCACAAAACCCAAGACGGCTAGAATAAGCCCTTCCAGAATAATTAAAAAGAATAATTTAGAAGGAGAAGAACCCATGACTCGCATCAAGGCGAGTTCATATTTTCGATCTTTTAAAGAGGAGAATAAAGAAATGAAAATACTCAAACCAGAAACAAAAACAATAATGTATGCCAATGCTCGAAGCGCATCGGTACCCGTGCCCATCATAGAATATAAGCGATTGATTTCAATAGCAGGGGTAGCAGCTTGCATCTCTGTGTTTTCATTGATTTGTCGCTGCATATTAAGCGTGCGGTAATTACGAGCTTTAAATTGAACTAACAGAGAAGTAATACTTTCTTCTGCCGTTTCGATCAATTGCTGTCGTTGGTTGGCACCGGTACTCACTAATTCCTCTTGATTAATAGTTTGCGCAGGATGGTTGTGGTTGTGTGCATGATGGTCATGATGATCGTCTGCATCGTGTTGATGCTTAGCATGGGAATGGTCATCATGGTCATGTCCTTCTTCGCCTTCTGCATGTTCATGTGCTTCGTGATCCTCATGATCGTGGGAGGCGTGTATTTCCCAAATACTCTGAGTATTGGTCAGAATTAATTGGTCTAATACTGATCCTGTTGGTTGGAAAATTCCTGCGACTTTAAATTTAGGGGCATCATCGTGCACTAAGTTGTCATCTATCACTAAACCATGTGAACCAAAAAAAGTGTCTCCGATATGCAAGTGCAATTTATCAGCTACGGTAGCACCTATTGATACTTCTAGGTTATCTTTCCATAAGTTTCCTTGTGCCATTTGACCGCCATACAAATCTACTAAGTCATAAGTAGTCCCTACTATTCGATACCCTTGATGGCTATCTCCCATGGATAAGGGAATAGCTCTTTTAATTAAAGGATGCTTGGGGTTCATCAAGGCTTTGGCAGAAGCGATGGGTACATTTCCTGTTGGCGCATCAATATGATACATGCTGGATAAAATCAACTGTAGTGGACTTCCTTTTGCACCCACCACTAAATCTATATTGGCCAGGTTTTTATCAAACTGTTCCTGTAATTGTTTATTCAGTAGTAATAGTAAAGAGATGAGTCCTACTCCCAATGCGAATAGTACTAAGCTCAGTGTCATAGAAAGTGGCTTACTAATTAAGTTTTTCCAGCTTAGTTGTAGTAGATTCATTCTTTATAAATATTAAAATGAGTGTAAAACAAATCGGGGGCAAACGAGCAACTTATCAGATGACTTTGGAGTCATCAGATGAGACGTTATCATTTCATCTGCTCACTCCAAAGTGAGCTGATGAATAAATTTGATGCCCCCAGATCGTTTTACACTCTATTAAAATCAAAGTAATATTTGCTTCTCAAATCGTTCCTTCAAACGCCCATCATGCGTTACGACCAACAAAGTAGCATTGACCGCTGCTGCCTGTTCTTCTAATAATTGAATCACCTCTTCACAATTCGTATCATCTAAAGCAGAAGTAGGCTCATCGGCTAGGATAATCGTCGGTTGATTGACTAACGCTCTAGCAATGGCTACTCGTTGTTGTTCCCCTTGACTCAATTCATTCGTTTTGGCATGTAGTTTATGTCCCACATTTAACCGATCTAATAGTTCCTTGATGCGATTGGTATTAACGGATAATCCTGCAAGTTGCTGGGCAAGTTTTAAATTTTCTTCTACCGATAAAGCTCGTACGAAATGGGCTTTTTGAAAGATAATTCCAATGTGCTTACCCCTAAATTTATCTAACTCTGCCGTAGATAATTTTTTAAGAATGGTATCTCCCACTTTTACAATTCCTTCGGTAGGAGATAATAAGCCTCCCAATAAATGGAGTAAGGTCGTCTTCCCACTACCAGATTGACCCAATAGTAGCCATTGCTCTCCTTTTTGACAATTAATATTCGGGAAAGAAAGAGCACTTGCACCTGTATAAGAAAATTTGAGGTTTTCGGTTTGTAGCATTTTAATTATCAGTCCGTGCCATAAATCTGACCCCTGAAAACGCAGTGGTCTGACTGCTGACCCCTTAAATTTTCAAAGGTAAACAAAAAAAGCTATCCCCAAATGGAGATAGCTCTAAAAAACTTTCAGTCGGATTAGTATGAAAATAATTCTTACACTTGCAGTGTAATCATACTATGGGTGATTGCTTACAAGAGGGCTTTGGTATTTTTGTTGGTTGCAATATATAGAGAGAATCGTTTCTTAAATTCTTTTTTCGATAAACGAGGTCCATTTAGCGATGAATGGTTTAGGAATGCGTTAGAAATAACTATACATTTTTGACTGGTTAGCAGCCCATCCGCAAGCGGTTCACTTCAGCTAAAAAGTCACTCTAGGACTTTTTAGCTTCGTTCATCTTCTGAGAATACTTTGAAAATCCTTACGTAGCTAGGCTATGTGCGGTTTTCAAAGCATCCTCAGAAGAAAAAAATACTGCCTCAATAACGCACATTTATTTCTACCGCATTCCTTAGTTAAAAACGAGTCAATTTTAACCTAAGTCTATTCTGCCTGATTTTAACATTTGGATGGATAGGTATTATGGCTTTGTGGCTTTGTGGCGCTATGGCAACCAAAGCGCCACAAAGCCATAATGCCATAATGCCTATTTTCTCAAATGTTAAAATCAGACAGAATAGACTTAGGTTAAAATTGACTCGTTTTTAA
>CALJIQ010000212.1 GCA_937973995.1 uncultured Saprospiraceae bacterium | reverse complement strand
CTTCTGGTTAAATAGACCATTCGTTTGTTGCTGAGTGATTGGAGGGTTATTGGAAGTTATAGAGGTTATTAGCTATTAAGTAGTGTGACATTATTAATTATTGATTATTAATTATTTTCCAGACGCTACTGAACACGCCTAATTAGCTAATAATCAGTAATTAATAATCAATCAACTGAAAAGCAAAGTTGTTAACTTGTTTTTGTCAGACTACTTAGTGTAAAATGAGCATAACTTTTAATCCCCTTTTTCCTCTCCATCATCTTTTTTAAACAAGGCGCAAAATTACAACAAAAGCCCAAATAGTTAGGGTGGTAGAAATTACAAAAGTTTTAAAAACTTTTGTAATCTTCACTTTTGAGATAACACTTAAAAATTTCGCCCCGATCTGTCTCATACCCTATTGAATAAATGACTAGTATTAGGCATTTTTCCTACTTTTGTTGTAACATCTATGAGATTCACCTCAAGTTGCGAATAAACGAATGACCGGTATGCGAGTTACCAGAAACCCGCTCACCCGCAACTCGCTCACTCGCAACTTCCCTCCACAAAAAAGAAATCCATTGGCAGCCAGTACCAAAAGCAAAAAAAAGTCGAAAAAAGTTACTCCTTTAATGAAGCAGTATTTTTCTATCAAAGGAAAATACCCAGATGCGATTCTGCTTTTTCGAGTGGGGGATTTTTATGAGACCTTTGGAGAAGATGCCATTATCGCTTCCCAAGTACTGAATATTACCCTTACTAGAAGAAATAATGGTGGTTCGGACATAGAATTAGCGGGTTTCCCATACCATTCTTTGAGCACCTACTTACACAAACTGGTGCGTGCTGGGTATCGGGTGGCCATTTGCGAACAATTAGAAAAGCCGAGCAAGGAGAAAAAAATTGTCAAAAGAGGAGTGACGGAGGTAGTGACACCCGGCGTAACAACAGATGATAAATTATTGGATCACAAATCCAATAATTATCTAGGTTCGGTTGTTTTTGGCAAAAAAGACCGTTTAGGACTTGCTTTGTTAGACATTTCAACGGGAGAATTTCTAATTAGTGAGGGCAGTCAAGCCTATATTGATAAATTGATCCAGAGTTTTCGGCCCAATGAAATTTTATATTCTAAAAGGAATAAAGCATTATATGAAACAACTTTTGGTGATAAATACTATTCCTTTGCTTTAGAAGAGTGGGTCTATACGATAGACTTTGGCAGGGAAAAATTATTGGAGCATTTTCAAGTACCTAGCTTGAAGGGATTTGGGGTAGAAAAATTGGACATTGCCCAAATCGCCGCAGGGGCAGCCCTTCACTACCTTGCCACCACCGAAAATACCAATTTACAACATATCAATTCCATCGGAAGAATTGAGCAAGATAAGTATGTGTGGTTGGATCGCTTTACGATTCGTAATCTCGAACTAGTGTATAGCAACCATGAAACAGGCATTCCGCTGATCAATATCTTAGATCAGACCATCTCTCCAATGGGCGCCCGTTTATTAAAAAAATGGGTCGTCTTACCACTAAAGTCCATTAATGCGATTGAGGCTCGACTGGATATGGTGGATTATTTTGTCCAGCACCAAGAGCTTTCAGAAACAATCAGTCAACATATCCGACAAGTGGGGGATTTAGAACGATTGATTTCTAGAGTCCCACTAGGCAAAATTGCCCCTAGAGAAATCGTTCAGTTACGAAAAGCGTTGGAGATTTTGGTGCCTACCAAAGAACTGTTAATCAATTCCGAAAATACCTACTTACAAAAAATTGGTGATGGCTTACATCCTTGTCCTGTTTTAAAAGAGCAACTGCAAAATTGGATCGTAGAAGAGCCACCCGTTAACTTGAACAAAGGTGGGGTAATGGCAGCGGGTATCAATGAAGAGCTAGATGAACTAAGACGGATCATTTCTAATAGTAAAGACATCCTATTAGAAGTGCAGCGAAAAGAAGCAGAACGTACTGGCATTGACAATTTAAAAATTGGTTTTAATAATGTATTTGGCTACTACTTGGAAGTAACCAATAAATACAAAAACAAAGGACTCGTTCCAGATGAATGGACGAGAAAGCAAACCCTTACCAATGCCGAGCGCTATATAACAGAAGAATTAAAGCAATTAGAAGCTAAAATCCTTACAGCAGAAGAGCGAAGTCTGATTTTAGAGCATGAATTATTCCAAGAGTTGGTAGCAGCCATTAGCGAATTTATCAAGCCCATTCAGCATAATGCTAGTTTGATTGCCAGACTAGATTGCTTGCTCTCCTTTGCTAAGGTGGCATTGAAACAACAATATTGCCGCCCACAAATCAATGAAGAATTAATCATAGACATCAAAGAGGGACGGCATCCTGTGATTGAACAGCATCTAGATTTGGGGGAGTCCTATATTCCCAATGATGTCTTTTTAGACAATAATAGCCAGCAGATTTTAATGATTACGGGGCCTAATATGGCGGGTAAATCGGCCGTCTTGCGGCAAACGGCTTTGATGGTATTAATGGCACAAATGGGCAGCTTCGTGCCTGCCAAAAGTGCCACCCTTGGCTTGGTTGATAAAGTATTTACCAGAGTAGGTGCTTCTGATAATATCTCTTCTGGGGAATCCACTTTTATGGTTGAAATGAACGAGACGGCAAGTATCATGAACAATGTATCGAATAGAAGTTTGATTCTATTAGACGAAATTGGACGAGGTACTAGTACCTATGACGGTATTTCCATTGCTTGGTCCATTGCCGAGTTTTTACATAATAATGGGCAAGTGCAGCCCAAGACCCTCTTCGCTACTCATTACCATGAGCTGAATGAATTAGCTAATAAATTTCCAAGAATTAAAAATTTCAATATTGCTACCAAAGAGGTAGGACAAAAGGTTATTTTCCTTAGGAAATTAGTAGCCGGCGGCAGTCATCATAGTTTTGGAATACATGTAGCTAAAATGGCAGGCATGCCCAAAAGCATCGTTGATCGAGCGACAGAGATATTAGCTCAATTGGAACAAAAATCTATCGAAAATAGTACAAACAGTAGTGATACCATAAAAACAACTAAAGCCGATATGGCTTCCATACCTACAGATAACTATCAACTTAATATTTTTGAAACCACTAGTCCAGAGCTTGAAAAATTAAAAGAAGCATTGAGTGCTGTAGATGTGAATTCGATCACTCCTATTGAAGCATTGATGAAGTTGAATGAGCTAAAAAAGTTATTGATGGATAAATGAGCCAACTCTAAAAACACAATTTGATAAACACCTAAGCTGGCGAAGCCAGTACCATAAATTCTATGCCTCGCTTGCTTCGCAAGCTCGGCAGTGAGGTTCTTTTAGCGGCAGCGATTTAAAAAGCGTTTTTAAAAAAAACGCTTTTTAAATCGCTGCCGCTAAAGATTCTTATTAAGATAAATTTTATATTTACATTCAAAAATATAAAAACCTAGTAGATGTCAGAACTGATTGAAGAAATCGAAGAAAAAGAAATCCAACCCTTTCAATTTAAACAATTTCGAATCGCACAAGACCAATGTGCGATGAAAGTTGGAACAGATGGAATTTTGTTAGGTGCATGGGCAGATGTGACCGATTCACAAAAAATTTTAGATATAGGAACAGGTTCTGGTCTAGTTGCCATTATGCTAGCCCAGCGAACTTCGGAGGCAGTCATTCATGGCATTGAAATAGAGGAATGTGCGCATGAGCAAGCCACGGATAATATGACCAATAGCCCTTGGGCGGATCGCTTGAAAGCGATCCATCAATCCATTCAAGATTATGGAAAATTGAGTCGGGAAGAATATGATTTGATTGTCAGTAATCCACCTTTCTTTTCAGGGGGCACCTTCTCTTTAAATGAGAACCGAAAAAATGTGCGACATACCATCAAATTACCGCATGGAGATTTATTTATAGCAGCTAGAAAGTTATTATCTAAAAAAGGTAAGTTATGTTTAATCCTTCCTTTGATGGAAGGGCTTAGAATCAAAGAATTAGCTAGAAGTTATCGTCTATATTGTACCAAAATAACTACGGTAAAAGCAAGACCTACTGGCGGTAAAGAGCGATTACTGATGCAGTTTGAAAAACAAGAACCTTCCCAAATACTAGAAGAAGAACTGTTGGTCTATGCTAATACTGATGGCGATCAATATTCTGAACAATACCTTGCATTAACAAAAGATTTTTATCTATAACAAAAAGCCTCGCCCTATCAAGGACGAAGCTCCTGAATGGAGGTTAAGTCGGGTGTATTTTTAGTCATCAGTCAATAGTCATTAGTGCAATGACAAATGATTATTGACAAATGACCAATCAATTCGCATTAAATACCTTTCCAGAGCCTCTTGTCTTCACATCCATATCTGGTTTTCCTTTGTAGTAAACATCGCCACTTCCATCAATATTAACACCGAGAAAATCAGAGACTTGTACTTGAAAATCACCTGAACCATCTATGGTTAGCTGTGCATCTCTTACCAATAAATCAAAAGCATTGACATCTCCAGAGCCATCTATTTCATAATCTAAAGTAGCTACTACGCCTTCCAATTCTACGGTTCCAGAACCAGAATTTCGACCATTAATCTGATCTGCTTCTAGGGATAAAATAATATCTCCAGAGCCATTATTATCCACTTCTAAAATATCTAATCTCAGAACATCCTCACTTTTAATTTTACCAGAACCACTGTTCGTAATAGATTCTAAAAACGGCGTAGTGATATAAATACGCAGCACATCACTATCTTCTACACAGTCATCAAATTCAATTTCCCAAATGTCATTTCTTACGCGGGTCTCTAATTCATCAATAATATTCTCCTGTCCTTTTACTAATACTTCTAATTCGTCTCCTTGTGAAAGGTACACCTGTGCGTCGGTGCTTAATTTAATACCTGTAAATGCATCTACAAATAATTCTTCTGTGGTGGTACTACCGAAGCCTTCTTCACATCTATTAAAATCAAAATCACCTCTGCCATTATCGTCATCAAAATCAAAGTAGCAAGACTGCATAGATAGTGCAGACATTAGTAACAAGCCGATACAAAAACGATTGAAATACTTCTTCATGATTGCTTTATTTTTTTGGTTGAATAATTGACTTTATTCGGTGAACGGTTGACGGACCAGCCCGCACCGTTTTTTGAATAAACTCTGTTGTAGATTGTTTGCATTAGATTTAAGTCAGGGTATCCGATTAAGCTTTTATTTACTTTTCATTTGCTGGTTATTTACCAATAGGATGAAGAAGTGATTGATACACCCCTATCTGCTTAACATTTTTTTAAATTTGACCTACAAGACTTTTTTAAAAACAGCATCTTTGCAGCAAACATAGGCCTTGTGGCATTATGGCGTTATGGCGTTGTGGCTAGCATCACAACCACAATGCCACAAGGCCATACTGCCACAACACCAACGGATCCATGAAAAAAATAGCCGTAATAGGGGCAGGAACAATGGGAAATGGCATCGCCCATATAGGTGCCATGAGTAACTATGAGGTAGCCTTAATAGATATTTCTGAAGCTGCCCTAGCCAAAGCCATGACGACCATTGAAAAGAATTTGGATCGTATGGTACGGAAAGAAAAAATTAGTGAAGGAACTAAAAAATTGACGCTTGCAAATATTACCACCTATACCGATATGGCAACAGGGGTAAAAAAAGCAGGTTTGGTAATAGAAGCAGCTACTGAGAATGTAGATTTGAAATTAAAAATATTCAAAAGCCTAGATGAATTAGCTCCTAAATCCGCCATACTAGCCACCAATACTTCTTCCATTTCTATCACAAAAATAGCTGCCGCAACCAAGCGTCCTGAGAAAGTGATTGGCATGCACTTTTTCAATCCCGATCCAATGATGAAATTGGTAGAGGTCATTCGGGGATATGCTACTGCGAGTAGTGTAACGAAGAAGGTAATGAGCCTGGCAAAGGAATTAGGAAAAATGCCCGTAGAGGTAAATGACTATCCGGGCTTTGCTGCCAATAGAATTTTAATGCCCATGCTCAACGAGGCATTTTACACCTTATATGAAGGCGTAGCTGGTGTACAAGAAATTGATACCGTGATGAAATTGGGAATGGGGCATCCGATGGGGCCTTTACAATTAGCCGACTTTGTGGGATTAGATGTCTGTTTGGCTATATTAGAAGTGCTACACCAAGGCTTCGGTAATCCTAAATATGCACCTTGCCCCTTACTTGTCAATATGGTGATGGCAGGAAAATTAGGTAGAAAATCGGGTGAAGGATTTTATGACTATAGTAAGGCGGGTAAGGATTTAGTGGTGGCTAAGCAGTTTAAATAAGTAGGAAGTAGGAGGTAAGTAGTCTGACAAAAATAAGTTAACAACTTTGCTTTTCAGTTGATTGATTATTAATTACTGATTATTAGCTAATTAGGCGTGTTCAGTAGCGTCTGGAAAATAATCAATAATCAATAATCAATAATTAATAATTAATAATGTCACACTACTTATAAAGTAGGAGGTGTACAACTTTCTACTTTATACCTCCTACTTCCTACCTCATACTTAATCATGTCCAAATACAAATACGATTTAAGGGGAGTGTCGGCAACGAAAGACGAGGTACATGCCGCAATCAAAGGCTTAGATAAAGGCTTGTATCCTAATGCCTTTTGTAAAATACTGCCAGATGTAGCGGGGGGCGATGCTGCCTATGTAAATCTCATGCACGCAGATACAGCAGGCACCAAAACTAGTTTAGCCTATCTATATTGGAAAGAGACAGGAGATGTATCCGTGTGGAAAGGAATTGCCCAAGATGCCTTGGTGATGAATATAGATGATATGGCCTGTGTGGGTTGCGTGGATAATATTTTATTGTCTTCTACCATTGGCAGAAATAAAAACTTAATTACAGGAGAAGTCATTACCACCCTCATTCAAAGTGCCGTTACTTTGGCACATCAGTTAAAAGAACTAGGCATCCATATTCATTTAGCAGGAGGAGAAACCGCAGATGTCGGAGATATAGTCCGAACCATAGATGTAGGATACACCGCCTTTGCCCGAATGAAAAAATCGGACTTATTAGTCAATAATATTCAGCCAGGAAATGTCATAGTGGGGTTCGCTTCTTATGGACAAGCGACTTATGAAGAGGCCTACAATGGAGGCATGGGCAGTAATGGCTTAACTTCTGCCAGACACGATATATTGACCAAAGAATATGCTAAAAAATACCCCGATAGTTACGATCCCAATACCCCAGACGAAGTAGTATATTTAGGTTCTAGAAAGCTAACAGATAAAGTGGTCATTAATGGAGTGGAAACGAATATCGGCAAATTGATTTTATCCCCTACTCGTACCTATCTACCCGTTATAAAAACTCTATTCGAACAGTGCCAAGATGGCATCACAGGTATGATTCATTGTACTGGAGGCGCACAAACCAAAGTGATGAAATTTGTGGAGGGAGTCCATGTAATTAAAGATAATTTATTACCAGTACCACCATTATTTCAAATAATAAAAGAAGAATCTGGTACGGATTGGAAAGAGTTATACCAAGTACTGAATATGGGGCATCGATTAGAAGTATATATCGATCCAACCCATGCAGAAGACGTATTGAAAGTAGCCAAAAAGTACAAAATCGAGGCAAAAATCATTGGAAAGGTAGAAAAATCGGAAAAAAATAAAGTGAGTATATTAGCTCCTAATGGTGAGTGGCTAATCTATGAATAAGGAAAAAGAAAAAGGTAATTAAATATTTAATGTATATTTACATACGTAAATACCAATATATCAGCATTAAATAAAATTTATTTTAATAAATAACAAACATTCCTCTCTAAAAATTTTAGCTCCCCCATATATTATTAAAAATTCCACTTTGTTAACATCTTTATTTTAATTCTTTTTATTCTTTTTTAATCTGCATAAACTATAAATTTGTAGGCTTACTTTATCCTTTTTCAAAAGGATACGATAGACTTACTCACAATAATTAAGTCTATATATTCTACGGACTAAAGGCATTCTGCTAATCCTAAAAATTTAGCTTAAACTACCTAACTCAAGTTGCGATTGATCGCAAACTTGGAAAATTTCAAATTCCAAGCACCAATTACGTCTGCTTGGTTTGGGATTTGAGTTTTGAAATTTGATTCAAGTTGTTCACAACTTGAATTAATTATTTGTCCTTTAAGAGAAAACAAAAAAGAGAAAATTGGTGAATCGCCTTTTAAATACATTATTGCTTGGGATATTCGTCATCCCTATTATTTTGGTGGGACAAGATGTAAATGATCTAGTGCCACAAAATAAAAAGATGGTAAAGATTACTGGGTATATCGAAGATGCTCAGGAGGATGCCCAAATTACCTTCCGTTTTTACAAAGACTATATCACTTTTGAGGAGATAGCATTTGATGCTACCATTGATGAAGGGTATTTTTCATTAGAGATTCCTATTTATGCTTCTACTCCTGGCTTTGTAGAATACCAATCTAACTCCGTTCCTATTTTTATAGAATCAGGGGATGACTTATTGTTGCGATCTTACCATTCCCATTTCACAGACTCCTTGAAATATAGCCACAAAGGGGCATTGAGGAATAACTACTTAAAAGAAAGTTTTATTCAATTTGATAAACAAGATACAGAAGTGACCAAAGAAGGAATGAGCCAACACACCTCAGAAAATTTTGCTCATTTCATGGAAATCCATAAACAAGAGAAACAGCAATTCTTAGCCTCCTACCTTACAAATCGAGATACTTTTTTTTCCAAAGATTTTGAAAAATACATTGAAGCAGACATCCTTTATTGGTGGGGACAAAATATGTTTCAATACAAAGACTCTCATCCTGCTTCTCATATTTTACCAGTCTCGCTCAATCTTCCTGATAAATTTTATGCTTTCGTAGAAAGTCTAGAATTAAATAATGAAGAGGTTTTAAATAATAGTAATTACTTAAAATACTTAGATCATTATATGGAGTGGCGGCAAGACAGAATAGAGAAGGGATTGTTAAAAGTATCAGGAAAACCTACTCAAAATAGGCAAGTTGCTATTAGTCGAATAGAAACTTTTGCGGAGGTATTAATGCACGACTTACAGGTGCGAGAACATGCACATGATGGGAATTCTATTATCGCTAAATTAAAACAAAAAGATAAAATATTATATCTGCGAGATGTAACGAATGATAAATTTAGATACACCTATAATGGGCAGAATTATATAGACCGCTTTGTAAAAATTCAACTTCCTGATGGACGAAAAGGTTGGGTTTTTAGTATGGGGGTCCGCACCTTTGAGGATGTAGTTTCTGAATATGTTTCCCTAGATATACCTAAGGAAGCCGAAGATTATATCAATAAAATCAAATACAGTAGTTTTAGAGGAAAGGTATTACATTATGCGGTTTCTAAAGATATTTACAACGATCTAAAAGTCGGCAAGCGGGTTACAAAATCTGAACTAGATAGTTATATTAAAACCTCTCCTTATGGAGACTATGTCGGGATCATCAGAGATGCTTATACAAAAAGAAAATACAATCAACCTGCCTCTGCCTCCTCCTTACGAGGAACAGCGAATGAGCAGAAAGTAGCAGACCAAATTAATAAGTTTACTAAAAACCTAATTAACTTATTAGAATTAGCAGAGGTAGAACAACAGACAGAAACACCTCCAACAGAAGAAATAACAATAACAGAAGAACCAACAATAACAGAAGAAGTAACGGATGTAAAGGAGAAAAGCATACCTTCTTTTAACAGCCCCACTCCGATTGCCAAAGAAAAAGCATCTCCTACGGTACCGCCTACTCCACCTGTATTGACCCCAAAAGCAGCAGCATTAACAGAAGTTAGCATTACTCCTGCAAGCTTTGCCCCCTACCAACAAAAAACGCATTTACGCTTTAAAACTAATTTTTCTTCTAGCGATAAGCCTTCTGTCATTTATAACCAAAATCCTTTCTTGAATGACTTACAGGAAAGGAAATTAGGTGCGATGACTACTGGCAGGTCTTTTATTACTTTTAGCACCGACCTTGCTACTCCTAGCTATTGGCAACTCAAAAATAAAACACAGCGTATTCATTTATATTTTGAACCTGGTGATGATATTAAAGTAGAAATTACGGGTTCAGATATATATACCCAAACTACTTTTTCAGGTTCAAATAGTGCAGAGAATAGCTATTTGATAGCTCAAGCGGCTGCCTTCCAACACATAGAAGAGGAATTGAAGCAACAAATTGAAGTAGCAACACCAATGGCGTTCAAAGCATGGATGGTTGACATTCGGCAACAAAAATTGGATTTCTATTATCAACGGATGCAAGGATTAAGTCCTGCTTTTCTTTCCTACGCAGAGGCAGACATCAATTATTGGTATGCCTATAATTTAATGAACTACTTGTATGAGCATCCGCTTTTAAATGATGAAGATTTTCCAATGGAAGCACCAGTGGGATACCTGGATTTTATGAATCACATTTCTATTCATAATGATGCTGCATTGCCCAATAAAAATTATATTTTATACATCCAAGAATACTTGGCGCATGTCCAACGACAACCTCAAAATAAAGGCAGAAATCGGTATCAACTAGCTGATGAATATTTAAGTGGTAGAACGAAAGATTTCCTAAGTGTGATTACGCTGTCTTTAGATGCCAAGATGCCTAAAAAAAGAGCTGCCCTAAGTCATCAAATCAAAAAATTTGAGACTACGAGCCTAGATGGTGTATATGTAGAGTTTGTAAAGAAAGCCTTTCACGAAGCAAAAGGATTGACCGAAGGCATGATGGCACCCGGTTTTTCCTTGGTAGATCAATATGGAAAAACCGTTCGTTTAAATGACTTAAAAGGGAAAGTGATATTATTAGACTTCTGGGCAACTTGGTGTGGCCCTTGCATTGATTTAATGCCTACCCATCGTTCCTTACAAGAAAAATACAAAGGTAAAGATATTGCATTCGTTTATGTATCCATGAACAACAAAACTAGTATCTGGAAAAATTACCTCCAAAATAAAAGATTAGGTGGACAACATCTAATTTCCGATGAAGCAATGGGCTTCAAATCTCCTATTTCTAAAGACTATCAAATCAAATACCTTCCCTATACGCTGTTACTCGATACAAATGGAACGATCGTTTGGAAACGAACTGGCGGTTTTAGCGTTTCTACAGTAACTAAAATTATCGATCAATTGTTGTATGTGAAGTGAGTGCTTCATTTGTGGATTAGAACAGGAACAAATTAAGCTATCACCACTTTTCTCAATTCCTTTAACTCACTCACTTCCAGCTATAGTGAATTTATGTTTATATCAAAAAATTCCCTTATTAGGCTACTCCTAGTATTCTTCCCTTTTGTGCTAACTGCACAAGATACTTATGACACTCCCACAAATGATGCTTTTCTGAGACACTACCAAGAAGGGGAAGCATTTTTTAATAGTGAGGAATTAAAGAAAGCTGCCTCCTCCTTTGAAAAAGCCATTAAACTCAAACCAGACTTTGCCGCTACTTATCGGCGATTAGGAGCTACCTACGAATTATTAAATGACTTTCAGCGTGCCTCAAAATACTACGATGAGTGCCTGAGTATGGATCCAAAATTATCGAGGACCCTTTATTTCCAAAGTGGGGAAATGCATTTAAAAAATGGTAATTATGAGGTCGCTTACGAACGATTTTCCTCTTTTGAATCCTATTTAAATTTACCGCCAAGGTCTTTTACAAATGGAGGATTAGAGGTAGATACCGAGCGATATTTTGTGTCTTTATTAAATAAATACCTAGAGGATGCTCGGTTTGGTTTGCTGTCGGATAATTTCAAAGAAATCAATATTCAGAACTTAGGTCCAGCTATTAACTCTTCTGTAGATGATTGCTTCCCCTACCTCTCTAATGATGAAAGTTGGATGTTTTATACCCGAATGGGACAACGAAAATCTATTGACGAAAATCTACTATATAGTGCCAAGACTAAAGGAATTTGGTCCAAAGGCAAACCACTGGGAGAGGTGATTAATTCAGATGTAAATGAAGGGATGGGGAAGGCGACAAGGGATGAACGGTTGATGTATTTTCCTGCCTGTAATAGAGAAGATGTATTAGGGGTCTGCGATATTTTCATGGCAGGGATGGACAATGGCAAAATACTAGATATTCAGCAATTAAAAGGGCAAGTAAATTCAGAGAGATGGGACTCCCAGCCTTCTATTAATTGTGATGGGCAAGCCCTTTATTTTGTGAGCGATCGAGAAGACGGGCAAGGAGGTACCGATATTTGGGTGAGCTATAAAATGGAAAATGGCACATGGGGGAAAGCGCATAATCTAGGGGAAACGGTAAATACGCCTGGAGATGAAGAAGCCCCCTTTATTGCCGACGATGGGGTGACGCTGTATTTTGCTTCAAATGGACATGCAGGTTTTGGCGACCAAGATATATTTTTTGTAAAAAGAAAATCGGATGGAAATTGGGGAATCCCTAAAAATCTTGGACAACCCATTAATTCCCCTTTTAGAGAATTGAGTTTTTTTATTAATGCTAGAGGAAATAGAGGCTACGTATCCTCCAATAGAACAGAAGGATTTGGCGGCTTAGATATTTATAAATTCGATTTACCTGAATTAAAAGATTTTGAAGAAGTAGCTTATGTACGTGGCAGGGTGCTAGATGAAAAGACCCAAAAGGGAATCGCTACTAAAGTCCATATCAGCGGTAAAGGTTTTTATGAAACGGATGAAGCGGGTCGATTTTTTATTTGCTTCCCAACACTAAGTAAACTCCCTGTTAGTGTAGATCAAGCTGGTTATTATCCATATCGGAAAAACCACTCGTTGACAGATTGGGAAGAAACAGGATTCGTAGAGGTAGATATTATTTTAAATCCTTTAAAAGAGGCCGCCTCACTAAAAGAGGTGGTGACTAAGATTGAAGTACCTAAAGAGATTCCAATCGAGATCCAGCCAACGGAAATTGGGCATCATGAGTCCAGACAATTATATAGCACTTCTGATATTTATTTTTATTTCGACCAATACCAATTAACTTCCGAAGCCAAATATCATTTAGATCGCTTAGCAGAAGAAATAGACCCTGACCAATTAGCCTTAATTATTGTAGAGGGATATGCTGACCAAACTGGATCTGATGATTATAACCAACGCCTTTCCGAAAAAAGAGCAGAAGAAGTAGCGACCTACTTTAAGTCTAAAGGTTTAAAAAAATTAAGAGTAACTTATAAGGGATATGGCGAAACTAGAACCTCCCTTATCAACTCTAAAAATCGGCGAGTAGATATTGTTGTTTATTATAAGTTGTGAGCTAGTTATACTGCGGACGGGATAAATTACCGAAAATACTTGAATCGTTTATTTGTTTAACTGTTTATTCGTTTACAAACTATACGCTAGGTTATTTTGTGCCTAATCGAGGCAACAAAATAGGAGTTATGCCTTAGCATAATGACTATTTTGTTAACGAAGAGTAGGTGCGCTAATGTGAAAAAACTAATGTGCTCTAATGTGGTTAACAGCATCAAGTAAAGAAATCTTTTATTGAAACAACCGATCCCCATTCACCCAACAAGCATGAAAGCCAAGCGGCACCCGTTGAGGGATTTTGATTCTTGCCAAAGGCGATTGATCTATATTTTTAGCATCTAAAATAATAGCTTCGGACGTACCATCTCGTTCATCTGTTACAAAAGAGATAAGGTAGCCATCATCTTCTTCTGATCCATTTTCAGCAGGAATAAAAGGAGATTCGCTACCAAACTTTCCATCGCCATACCAATGGGTTTGGCTGGTATCTTTTTCGGTGTCATATTTGACCACGCCATCAAAACGCATAATGGTGGAGTTATCAAAATGTTGAATATAGGAGTAGCGAGATTTACGTCCTGTAAAGCGACTATTGATTAGTGGAAACTCTGTAAATTCATCATCTAACCATTGCTCTTTGGTGTCTCCTGTTTTTAAATTAAAACGGTATCGTTTAACATTAGCTTCCAAGCGCAGGTAAGCGTTTAGTTTTTCCATCGCCGTAGCATACTCCTTTTGTGGCGTTGGATTAATGGTAACGCAGGTATCCATAATAATCTCCTCCCCTTCTTCCCAAGCGTTAATGACATGGTAGATAAAACAAGGATCTGCCTCAAACCATCTGACGGAAGCATTATTTCCATAACGAGGTAAGATAGCAAAACGGCTGGGCATTTCTCGATTAAAAATAACACTACTCTTTCCAGCTTTTAATGCAGCTTGACTATGATATAAAGGCAAGTCCATTAAGATGGAATAATTTTCGGTGATGCCCATATCATGTGGTAAACGAGGCGCAGGTAGTTCGATTTCTGCGAAGTGTTTTACTCGCCCGTCGCTACCCACCACTCCATACGTCAAGAAAGGTGGCTGTGGTCCATAATCAAAAAAGATCATTTCGTTGCTTACTTCATCGACTTTGACATGCGCCATAGCTTTGGATTTCATGGTGCCATCAAAATCTGCTACGCCTTCTGTTTCCAAACTAAAGGGATCAATTTTATATAAATCGCCGCACATATACCAACCCGCAATCAAGCGGTCATTGAAATAGGCTACCGCCGTATTGGCAGAATCTTTTAGCGGCAAGCGTCCTTCCATCTTATTCGCCCGCATATTCCCCATTACGCCATGCCAAACCGTTTGCCCTGCTTTGGCTTCTTCTTTAAAATGTTTGGTGCGAATCCACCGATTTCGATAAGTCGCTTTACCGTCTTTGATTTGCAGGGCATGCAACATCCCATCTCCATCAAACCAATGGTAATGTCCGATAGGGGTATATTTAGGATTAGGTCCATTGCGAACATATATGCCATTTATATCTTTGGGAATTTCGCCAATCACTTCTAAATCTTCCGCTATTATTTCATTGAAAGTCGGGGCATAGGCTCCTAGTAAATAGGGGTTGCCTGCCTCCAAGGCGTAATTCATTACGTCGTTCTTCATCATAATTTCTATGTTTTTAACATCGAGTTGCTTCCCGTAAAGCCTTCCTAGAGGCGACCTTGCCCGCAAAACAGCTCGGCTACGAAATTGCCAAACTATTGATTTTCAACTCGAAATAAATTTTAGACATACTCTAAGCGCAAAGTCTGTTTGATAGCCACCGATAATATATGTTTTTTCATATTATTTTTTTATGGATTTACTTTTAGCAATGGCTGACATTTGTGAGTGGATGTGAGTAATGCAATGGCAGACATCTGTTTGGATTCCAAATGTCTGCTACCTCCCTACCCCGCCTGTTTGGCAAAGGTATCAGCCATTAAAGGACATTGAAAAAATAAATGTTCCAATTGACTTTTTGTTAGTTTTCAAAAATGAACGTATGTCAAGGAGTTTATTTTTGAAAGCTAACGAAAAGTCTCAAAAAATTGGAACATTTATTTTTGTCCCACAACTAAGCCGCATCTACA
>CALJIQ010000211.1 GCA_937973995.1 uncultured Saprospiraceae bacterium | reverse complement strand
GACAAATGGTGGTTTTCCCAGTAGATTCAGGTCCAGTAAAAATAATCTTCTTCATATTCTCTTACTTTTTCCTTACCCATAAACTTTACTAAAAAATCAATATTGCAATTTAGTTATTTGAATTTTAAATTTGTCTTGAGAAGAAGGGGATTACTATGTGTTATTTTGAAACAAGGTAAAATCATAACCCAAAGTAACTCTCAATAACCCTAAACAACCCTCCTCAACAAAAGCAGACCAAATTCTGAATAATGCATGATATAGAGCCTTACTATAAATGGCGAAATAAGTACACAGCAGATAGAGATGACCGCTCTCCTTTCTTTGGCAAAGTATATAACGAATTTACGTTTACCAATAAAGTATATAACTACTTCATCCATCCTCAATGGGATGAGTTTGGTTCTACAACGCTTTATACAAAAATACTTTTTCTTGATTACGAAGAAGGCTATGCGATATTAGAATTTATAGGAGAATGGAATGATGCGATTCAAAATGACATTATGTTATTAAAACGAAATTTGATTGAAGTCCTGATGAGTCAAAATATTTATAAATTCATTTTAGTCTGTGAAAATGTGTTGAATTTTCATGGTTCTGATGATTGTTACTATGAGGAATGGGGCGAAGATTGCCGAGAAGAAGGAGGTTGGATCTGCTTACTCAACACCTTAGAACATGTAGAGGACGAAATGAAACAAATGCAGCTTCAATATCACATCAATTTTGGGAAATATTATAATAATGTCAACTGGCGTCCTCACCAACCTCAAAATTTATTTAAAGCCATTGAAGCGTTAGTTCATGGAGAGACTCCTAAGCTTGTTTAAGTAATTAATCGGTCGCTCCCTTTTTATTTGTGAAATCAATTCTCCAGCGTATAAAGTCCACCGCAACTCCTGCTGTTAAAATATTCTTTATTTTTGGATAAATTAACTAACCAACACATATACCTTAACGCTTGCCCACACCCAAAGAGATATTACAACAATATTGGGGATATACGGAGTTCCGTCCTCTACAGGAAGACATCATTCAATCCGTATTATCAGGTAAAGATACCTTAGCGCTACTGCCAACGGGTGGGGGTAAATCTATTTGCTATCAGATTCCATCTCTATTGCAAGAAGGAATTTGTTTAGTCATTTCTCCTTTGATCGCTTTGATGAAAGATCAGGTGCAGGAATTGAAAAAAAGAAACATACTAGCAGAGGCGATCTATTCTGGCATGCGGATACAGGATATTGATCGCATTTTAGATAATTGTATTCATGGGAATATCAAGTTTCTATATGTCTCTCCAGAAAGACTTGTGACCCAATTAGCTCGACAGCGCATTGCGCAAATGAACGTCAATTTAATTGCAGTGGATGAAGCACATTGCATCTCTCAATGGGGCTACGATTTTAGACCTCCCTATTTAACCATAACTGATTTAAAAGAGATACATCCCAAAGTACCTTTTTTAGCACTTACTGCTACTGCAACTCACGAAGTCATTGAGGATATCCAGGACAAGTTGGACTTTCAACATGGAGCGATTTTTCAAGATAGTTTTGAAAGAAAAAACCTTGCATATGTCGTATTGAAAGAAGAAAATAAGCAGAAAAACTTATTGAATATTTTAAAAAAAGTAGCAGGTACAGGTATCATCTATACGAGAAATAGAAAGAGTACCAAGGAAGTTGCCCAACTCCTCCAACGCCTAGGAATCGTAGCAGACTATTACCATGCAGGCTTGTCTCCAGACGATAGATCAGCGAAGCAAGATGCTTGGATGAATAACCAAACTAGAGTGATGGTTTGCACCAATGCTTTCGGTATGGGGATCAATAAACCAGATGTTCGGACCGTGATACACATAGACCTACCAGATAGTTTGGAAGCCTATTTCCAAGAGGCAGGTCGTGCTGGCAGAGATGGGAAAAAAGCTTTTGCCATTTTATTATATAGCGAGGTGGATAAAACCCGATTAGAGACCAACTATGAAAATAGCTTTCCAAGTTTGACGACTATTCGACAAACTTATCGTGCATTGGGTAGCTATTTACAATTAGCCGTTGGTGGGGGCATTGGCAAAAGTTATGACTTTGATATTGGAGCCTTCATTAGCAATTTTCAATTGGAAATTTTAAAGACGTATAATAGTTTAAAAATTCTAGAACAAGGAGGTTGGCTAAGTATGAGTGAATCCATCTTTATACCTGCCACTATTCGATTCATCGTTAATCGAGAACATTTATATGATTATCAGTTAAGAAATAAAAAACTAGATCGGGTAATCAAAAAATGCCTTCAAGCCTATCAAGGTGTTTTTAATTATCCCGTGAGAATGGTGCCCTCTCAATTGGCCAGTTTTTCTGGACTTTCCATAGACCAATTGCAATTAGCCATCAATAAATTACAACAAGATCGCATCATTGACTTTCGACCACAAAAAGATAAACCTCAAATTACTTTTTTGAAAGAAAGAGTTTCCGCAGACAATCTCACCATTGATCTCGCCTTATTGAAATTCAGAAAAGAACGGTATTATAAGAACATCCAATCCGCTATACAATATGCGGAAAAAAACCGATGCCGCAGTAAACAATTGTTACAGTATTTTGGAGAATCGGATGCCACCATTTGTGGACAATGTGATGTCTGTACAGGCAGAAATAAAGCCGATATAGATGAGGAAAGTTATGAACGGTATAAAGAAAAGATCAAGCAACTGTTAAAAAAAGAAAACTTGACAACAGCGGAAATAAAAGAAGCATTTTCTCCTAAGCGTCAAGAACAAGTCGTTACGACCCTTTCTTACTTGCTCGATGAGGGTTTTATTGAACTGGTGGAAGAGGAGAAATTGGCTTGGGTGTAGGATGAAAAGTTCAAGCCCAAGTGTCAAGATCAAAAACTAACGTTTACACCTTGAATTTGCGCTTGATACTTGATCTTGATCTTAAAAAAATCGAGCAAGTGTCACCTCTTCGGACAACTCCTTATCATGGACCAAATACTCTACAAAGTGGTGAACCCAATAAGGGGCAATAGAAGTACCTTTAGTACCCATCCCATTTAAAAATCCCAATTGGGAATGCTCAGGATGCAAACCAATGGCAGGTCGGCGATTTTTTAAGATAGGCCGCACGGCAGCAATATGATCTATAATCGTATAATCCACTTTTAAAATATCGGATAGTCGTTCCTCTAGGTAAGCTTTACCTGTTGGGGTTGGCTGATCTGTCAAATCATCCCATTCATAATTGGAACCAAACCAAAATAAATCTTTATTAATTGGAACTAAGAATTGGGTCTTTTTGATAATGTGGTCCGTCTGAAAATTGGGTATTCTCAGGATCAAAACCTCCCCTTTGGCAGACTCATAAGGAAGATGAGCGAACCAAGGATTTTGATAAGCCGAATAGCCCTCACAAAAAATCACTTTTTGGGCGGTAAATTCTCCATAGGTTATTTCTTGCTCTACTAATCGTAGCTGCTGATAGTCAAACGATTGATTGACTAATTGTCCTTTTTTCAAAAATGCCTGTCGGAAAGCATGGACTATTGAACTAACGGACACTTTTGCTCCATTAATAATGCCATAGCCACCTGTATCTTTTACAATGTGTTCTAGGTGTTCAGACAGTTTTTCTGAAGATAAAAACTGTTCGTATCCATCATAGCTCGTCTTGGCTAACCAATTATTACCTTCTGCGATCGTTTGAAAGTATCGGACAATTCGCACTTCTTCCCAAAGTGGGCTACCAATATGCGCTTCCATCTCTTGGTAGGTCTTTTTCGCAAATGGCAATAATTCCTCTATCATCCAGCTTTTCACAAATCGCCTACCTGTTATTGGATTTATCAATCCGGCTGCCACTCTACTAGCTGATTGCTTCTGTCCATTATCAAAAAGGATATAGGACTTCCCAGCCTTTTCTAAAAACCAAGCTAATAAGGTACCGACCATCCCTTGACCGACGATTAGGTAATCTACTTTTTGCATTAATTTATTTTAGTAGTCAGAGGTTAAGAGTCTGGAGTCAGTTAGTCGGAACCTTCTTCTGACTACTGAAAACTATCTCCTTAATTGTTGTAACACAAAACTCACAACGAATGCCTCCATATTACACTTTTTCTTTAAGAAATTTTTATTTCCCCTAAAATACCCGTATTTTTAGGGGGAAATTTGCCTTTCCCGATTACGCATTAGTCTGATTTTGAATATAATA
>CALJIQ010000210.1 GCA_937973995.1 uncultured Saprospiraceae bacterium | reverse complement strand
CAGACCTTTTATGGAGATCGAAAGAGTGGCAGAAGAAAAGTGCCGCATTATGAAGGCGTACCAGTAGATGTATTATCCAAGGCCATTGCAGGAGCGCATACCCAACCGCATCAAAACTGCAATACCTACCATGCTTTGAATTATTTGGATGACACGGTTTCGCTTGATCGCTTTGTAGATTGGATAACAAGTGCCGGCTATCCCATTAATCGAATCCCCGACCATCAAGATTGGTATGAACGCATGGAGACTAAATTGAAAGCACTACCAGAGGAACAACGGCAACTCTCTGCCCTCAATGTCTTAATGGCGTATCAACAACCCCACTATGGAGGTCCTAGCTGGATAGATTGTCAACATTTTGAAGGATTGGTAGCGTCTTTGGATACCCTTAAAACGGTACCTCATTTATCAGAATCTTATATCCACAAATATTTAGGAGATCTTGCTTTGTTAGGAATGATACCCCCTCCAACTAAACAAGTAGCTGCACTTCCTCTAACGGATAGAAAAAATACTCCGCTAGAAGTACATGCCTATGCGGCTACCCAAGCGAAGGCACAACTAACCCCCTTTACTTATCAACTAGGAGAACTAGGCCCAGAACAAGTGGATGTAAAAGTTCACTACTGCGGTATCTGTCATTCCGATTTAAGTATGATTCATAATGAGTGGGGCAGCTCGCAATACCCACTGGTGCCTGGGCATGAAATTGTAGGAGAAGTAATCGCTGCGGGATCAGCCGTTAAAAATATAAAAGTAGGGGATCGGGTAGGCGTCGGCTGGTTTTCCGAATCCTGTATGAGTTGCTATCAATGTATGGATGGCTCTCAGCATTTGTGCCGAGATCGGAAACAAACCATCATGGGTACCAACGGCGGCTTTGCGGATTATGTGCGGGCACATTGGGCATGGGCGATTCCGTTACCAGAAGGTATAGATATGAGTAAGGCGGGTCCATTATTATGTGGTGGCATAACGGTATTTAATCCGATTATTGCCGCAGGAGTCGTTGCCACGGATCGAGTAGGGGTCGTTGGCATTGGTGGCTTGGGGCATTTAGCGGTGAAGTTTTTGAGGTATTGGGGTTGTGAAGTTATCGCCTTTAGTTCTAGTGCTAGTAAGCAACAACAGATTTTAGAAATGGGGGCTACGAAAGTGGTTAATTCCAGATCTCCAAAAGAATTGGCGACCATCGCAGGCCGCTTAGATTTTATCATTAATACGACTAGCGTTAACCTAGATTGGGAGGCGTATTTACTAGCATTGGCCCCTAAAGGCAGGTTCTTTAATGTGGGCATGGTGCAAGAACCAATGTCCATTCCCAATAACTTATTAATAGCTGGAGAACGGGTGGTGAGTGGTAGCCCAGTGGGTAGCCCTCGCTTGGTTAGTAAGATGCTAGAATTTTGTGTACGGCATGAGATTTATCCAGATGTAGAGGAATTTCCTATGGAACAAGTGAATGAAGCGGTGGCGCACTTGGAGGCTGGTAAGGCTCGGTTTCGGGTGGTGTTGAAGAATTAGATGTTTTGTAACTTGATGTTTTGTTTCCCGCAAAGGTGCGCAGAGATTTCGCTAAGTCTCGCAAAGGAGTATGTTATGCTTAGCTAGATTTTTACTTGATGTTTTGTTTCCCGCAAAGGTGCGCAGAGGTTTCGCTAAGTCTCGCTAAGTTGTATATTATGCTTAGCGATACTCTGCGAAACCTTAGCGATACTTAGCGGGAAAAATCCACATCGAAAATAAAAAAAGTTTTTTAATACCCTTAGAATTGGTACATTTAAGCAGAATATGGATTACTTCAATCAAAATAAATGAAAAGAGAAACTACCAAAAACTACCAATCCTTTCTCCTGATCCTTTCCCTTATCTTAACACTAGGATGCAGCCATCAACAAGTGTCTCTCCAACTTCCATTACAAGAAGGGCAACGCATCGCCTTAATCGGCAATAACCTCTGTTCGAGGATGCTCAACTTTGGGCACTTTGAAACGGAATTACACCTACGTTATCCCGATCATCAATTGTTTATCAGAAATCTTTGCGATGGAGGAGATACGCCAGGCTTCCGACCGCATTCAGGTCGCTTCTCTCCATGGGCATTTCCAGGAGCAGAAAAATTTCAAACAGAGCTTGCCAATTTTTCCAATAGCCAAGGGCATTTTGAAACGCCCGATCAGTGGTTGACGCGATTACAAACAGATATGATTTTAGGCTTTTTTGGATATAATGAATCCTTTTCAGGGGAGGAGGGTTTGGAAAATTTTAAAAATGAATTAGAAGCATTTATCCAACATACGTCCATTCAAGAATACAATGGAGAAAATAGTCCGCAACTCATTCTAGTGTCGCCTATTGCCTTTGAGGACTTATCCGATAAATTCGATTTACCCAATGGCGAACAAGAAAATAAGCATTTACAATTGTACACTGATGCGATTAAAGAAATAGCCGAAAAAAACGAAGTACCTTTTGTGGATGTATTCACGCCTACTAAGAAATGGTTTGCTAGTGGACAGAATTTGACCATTGATGGATTCCAATTGACGGACAAAGGCTATGAGAAATTTGCGAATTTATTGATTAATACGCTTTTTGGCAAAACCGCTTCAAAGAGTAGCCACCACCAATTAGTCAAGGAGGCTGTATTAGAAAAAAATTGGTATTGGCATGACGATTTCAAAAGCCCCAATGGCGTACATGTATTTGGAAGACGTTATAATCCTTTTGGACCAGACAATTACCCAGATGAAATAAAGAAAAAAAGAGAAATGACGGCGATCAGGGACCAAGCTATTTGGAAGGCGACCAAAGGGGAAACGATAGACCTAGCCGCTGCGGATGCTCAAACGCATGAATTAAAAGCGGTACAGACCAATTATAAAGTAGGGGACTATGGTCGGGGAGATGCTACTTATCTATATGGGGAAGACGCATTGAATTCCTTAAAATTACCTAATGGCTATCAAATAGAATTATTTGCCTCTGAAAAAGAATTTCCTGATTTGGCAAATCCCGTTCAATTGTCTTTTGATAATAAAGGCAGGCTTTGGGTGGCGGTCATGCCGACCTATCCACATCATAAAGTGGGCGATCCTAAACCCAATGATAAATTAATAATTTTAGAAGATACAGACGGAGATAATAAGGCGGACAAACAAACGATTTTTGCAGAGAATTTGCATATCCCAGTGGGATTTGAGTTTGCTCCAGAAGGCGTTTATGTTTCTCAGGGAACGAACTTAAAATTATATACAGACACTAATGGAGATGATAAGGCAGACAAAGAAGAAATCATTTTAAGTGGTTTTGACGACCATGATACCCACCATGTAATTAGCGCATTTTGTGCGGATCCATCGGGAGCCATTTATATGGCAGAAGGGGTGTTCTTGCATACAAATGTGGAAACTCCCTATGGTCCAGTAAGGGGAACCAATGGCGGATTTTACAGATACAGCCCTCAGCGAAAGCAGCTACAAAGAGTGAGTCAAGTGCCGATTCCCAATCCTTGGGGCATCGCCTTTGATGAATGGGGGCAATGCATTTTTGCAGAAACCTCTGGCCCTGCCGTTCGATGGATGGTACCAGGTAGTATTAAATCCCGCTATGGTCAAGGGAATTATAAAGGTCCAGACCTAGTAGCAGAAGAAGATAAAGTACGCCCTACTTCAGGATTAGAATTTGTGTCTAGTCGGCACTTCCCAGACGAGGTGCAAGGCGATTTATTGATTTGTAATGATATTGGTTTTTTGGGGATGCGGCAGCATCGCTATATGGATGATGCAACTGGATTTAAATTGGCAAAACGCTTTGATTTGATTGATAGCGAAGACACCAATTTCCGTCCAGTAGATATGGAATTTGCGCCAGATGGGTCGCTATATGTGGTGGACTGGCACAATGTATTGATCGGTCATATGCAGCATAATGCCAGAGACCCACTACGAGATCATGTGCATGGTCGTATCTATCGAATTACCTATCCCGCTCGACCTTTGGTAGAACCTGCACAAGTAGATGGGGCTTCTATCAAAACCTTATTGGATAATTTAAAATTACCAGAATACCGAAGCCGTTACCGTTCTCGACGGGAGTTAAGAAACAAAAACGCTGGTCAAGTATTAAGTGCTTTACAAACTTGGGTCACCGATTTAGATAAAGACAACCCACAGTACGAGCAATATTTATTAGAAGCTTTATGGGTGACTTGGGCATTGAATAAAGTGGACCAAGAATTACTCTCGACCTTGTTGCAATCAGAAAACTATAAGGCAAGAGCTGCCGCCACCCATGTACTCCGATATAATGGACATTTAATAAAAGATCAACCAGAACAATTACTACAAATGGCAGCGGATGAACATAGTAGGGTTCGATTAGAAGCCTTAGTGGCAGGTTCTTGGTTAGACCAAGAGGAAGGCTTGAAAATAGCGGAAGAAGTGGGCAAACATCCAATGGATATATGGATGGAACAACCTCAAAAACGGGCGATTGCTCATTTAAATAATGAAAATTTAGTTGTTGAAAAGAAGGAAGTTCAAACCCACTTAAAAGGGGCGGAACGAGCGCTATTCATCAAAGGAAAAGCCTTATATGCAGAGGAAGGCTACTGTGGCACTTGCCATCAAGAACACGGACAAGGACTAGCTGCGGCAGGCTACCCGCCCTTGCGCCAGTCCAAATGGATAACAGAAAATGAAGAGCGACTAATCAAGTTAACGCTCAAAGGCGTTTATGGTCCGATGACCGTTCTCAATCGACAGTACGAAGGCAAAGTCCCCATGACCCCCTTTGAAGGATTAATGAACGACGAGGAGATGGCGGCTGTATTGACTTATGTTAGAAATACCTTTAGCAATAAAGCGTCCGCTATTATGCCTGAACAGGTAAAAGCAGTACGGGCGGCTATCAAAGACAAAAAGGGATTTTATACCACTGCGGAATTATTAGAAGGACATTCTTCTCAAACTCGAGATAAGAATAAACTGGATAATTTGGTCCCTGAATTGCAGTGAGTATTATTGATTGGTCATTGGTCATTAGATTTCCCGCAAAGTTGCGCAAAGGTTTCGCCAAGTACCGCTAAGTTAGACCTTTGCGAGACTTAGCGAAACCTTTGCGAGACTTTGCGGGAGATGAATAATGGGAGAGCTTATTTATCTCCTACCACCTATAACCGCATCTCCTTCGTCTACTTCCAAGTAACAAACCCTACCTTACCAATATTTTGTACGACCGATAAAGATCAACTAACTTTGTTGACAAATCTTTTTTACCATGAATCAATGTTATTTGCCCAATAGTTCGAGTATAGTAGAATTACAAGCAGTTGATGGCAATCAGATTGAAAAGGTGCAATACTTCCACCATAAGGTCAGAAACCATATAGAAATTTTATTAGGAGAAACCTATGTCTTACCAGAAGTACTACAAGCCTTTAGCCATTTCTCTATTGCCCTAGCTGCTTTAATTAATCCCAAAATAGAGTTTGAAGAGGGGCAGGTGAAAGAACGGGATATGAACAATAAGTACGATATTTATGATAAATACTTTGAGGTGCAGCGAGTACAGAATATGACCTATGGTCAGTTCATTCAACAATATTTGGATACCTCCGCAGAGTTGGTCAATGAGTTTCAATACACCTCTATGTCTAGGGGCGAAATCGCCTATATCTTGAAAGGATGGGAAGCGGCTAATTTAATTTTATTATCCAATCAAACGATTGCTGCACAACATTTTCCTCCGTCCAAAGTATTTGAAGCGGCCCCCAAGAATAATGAAGAACGAGCCTTGTATAGATGGAAATTAGCCCATCATGGGTTTGCCATCTTTATGATCTTTTCTGGTCATTGCTTTCAAAAAAGTTTAGACTTGCTAGAGCAAGGTGGCAACGAGGAGGAACTAGCAGATTGGTTAGATAAAGGGGCGCATTTGTTTCGTGCCACCACCGCTTGTATGGAGTTTGGGAATAGCTTTACCGCCACGGTCTACAGAGGAGTGGTTCGTCCAGATATGAGTAAGGCGAATGAAGAAGCTAATTTGCCCAATGGTTTCTCTGGTACCCAAAACTTTGAGTACGTCCAATGGCGGAAGCTAAAGGTTAAATTACTAAAAACCGTCCAAGCAAAACAAGCAACCTTATCCCAATTGGTGATGGAAAAAATGGAATTATTCCGAACCTATTACTTGGAAGATATGCACATCCACTCTATTATTGCGGGAAGAATGGTGGGCATCGAAAAATCTTTATTGCAAGAAGGAATGGGGCAAAAGAAAAGAAAAGCCCTGAAGATTTCAGCTGGCGATATGCTACGGATGATGGCGAAAATGCGGGAGAAAGAAGTGGATTTTATTATTGGGCGGTAAAAAAAGTGGTTAGTATTTGCTCGCCTCCTAAGTCCATACGCTGCATGTAAAAATTAACTAAAGTGTATCCACCTAATCGAGAATCTTTTGCAACATCGAAAAATAACCCTCCCTTAAAATGGAGGGGAATTCCTTCATCGACAAAGGACTACTTTTATCGCGGAGAGACTCCCCTCTTTCTAAGAGGGGGTTGGGGGGAGTTCACTTTCGTAAGGTTCTCAACTTCCTACACATCTGTTAATTTTTTAAACATAACCGTATAATAACTCCCCAATAACCCTCAAAAACCCTCAATAATTTTTCTCTCAATGGATAATTTGAAAATTCTATGGCAGCCATCTGAGGCCTTCCAACAACAATCCAACCTAAAGGCATATGAACAATGGTTGCACCAAGAATACCAATTATCCTTTGACAACTATGAGTCATTATGGCAATGGTCTATTGACCACATAGAAGATTTTTGGGAAAGTTTAATTGCCTATTTTAACATCACACTTCACACGCCCTATGAGGAAGTGCTGACTTCAAAAAAGATGCCCGGTGCAAAATGGTTTACAGGAGCAACCTTAAATTATGCCGAGCATATTTTTAAAAATGCCACCGATCAACGACCTGCTCTATATTTTCAAAATGAACAAATCAAACGCACGATCAGTTGGGAAGAATTAAGCCAGCAAGTACAAGCGATCCAACAATTTTTAATCCGTGAAGGGGTGGAACCAGGTGATCGGGTAGCGGGTTATATTCCGAATATCCCGGAAGCCATTGCTTGTTTTTTGGCAGTGAATTCTTTGGGGGCGGTATGGACTTGTTGTTCTCCAGATTTTGGTGAACCAACGGTCATTGAGCGATTTTCCCAAATTCATCCAAAGGTATTAATAGCAGTAGATGGGTATCGATATGGGGGCAAAGGATTTAATCGCTTGGAAGCAGTCCAAAACATTCGGGAGGCAATCCTTAGTATCGAGCAGACCATTTTTATTCCTTATTTAAATCCATCCGCTTCTTTAACAGAAAGTGTAAAATGGCAAACCATACTACAAGAAGTTGATAAAGACGAACCGCTACGGTTTACCTCCGTACCCTTTAGCCATCCGATTTGGGTGCTCTATTCTTCCGGCACAACAGGCAAACCCAAAGCTATCACGCATTCTCATGGTGGGTGTTTATTGGAACAATATAAATACTTAGCTTTTCATAATGATGTCAAAGTGGGGGAGCATTATTTTTGGTTTTCTACGACGGGCTGGATGATGTGGAATTTCTTACAATCTACGATGCTATTAGGAGCAATTCCTGTTTTGTACGATGGCAGTCCTGCCCAGCCAAATATGATGACCCTTTGGCAACTAGCAGCAGACTTGCCCCTTCATCACTTGGGGGTAAGTGCGCCTTTTCTGACTGCTTGTATGAAGGAAGAGCTACCCATTGAAAAGACGTTAGATCTGTCTGCTTTGCGTTCAATAGGGTCCACAGGTGCACCCCTTCCTCCAGAGGTATTTGAATGGATTTACCAAGCCGTTAAAAAAGAGGTATGGTTGTGCTCTATGAGTGGAGGAACAGATGTATGTACCGCTTTTGTAGGAGGAAATCCCTACTTGCCAGTTTATAAAGGATATATCCAATCTCGGAGTCTAGGCGTCGCCTTATTTGGATATGATGAGACGGGTAATCGAGTCACTGGAAGCTTAGGAGAGATGGTCATCGAAGAACCGATGCCTAGTATGCCGATCTATTTTTGGAATGATAAAAATCAAGAGCGATATAGAAGTAATTACTTTCTAGACTACCCCGACAAATGGCGACATGGCGATTGGATAAATATCCATGCCAATGGCTCGCTACTCATTCAAGGCCGCTCAGATGCCACCTTAAATAGAAATGGCATTCGAATTGGAACAGCAGAAATTTACAGCGTATTGGATAACATCCCTGCTCTTAAAGATAGCCTCATTTTAAACTTAGAACAAGCCAACGGAGAGGATATCATGCCGCTCTTTTTAGTACTTAATCCAGGTTATAAATTTTCCGATACCCTTATTCAAACCATCAAAAAAGAATTGAGAACCAATTGCTCTCCTAGGCATGTTCCCAACCGTTTTTTAGAAGTAAAAGATATTCCTTATACGCTTAGTGGTAAGAAGATGGAAGTGCCTGTCAAAAAAATATTGATGGGGCGTACCACTGCTGCTACTATTAATCGAGACGCTATTCGGAATCCGGAGGCGATGGATTATTTTTTGGATCTAACCATGTAATTTTGAATTTTACCTTCAACACATGATAATAAAATCATTTACCTGTTACGAGGTGATTGTTCCTACTCATGAGGGAATGATCGAAAGTAAAGGTATCAATAAACCTTTGCATAAATTACCTAAAGGTGCAAAATCAGCTTGGTCGCTGCAATTTGACGAATTACCTAAGTTGATTCTAAAGATGGAATTGAGCAATGGCATCATTGGCTGGGGAGAATGCTATCGAGATCATAATTGGGCAGTTGTAGAAGAGATTATTCAGGTGCTATTGGGGCAGGATATTCGGTCGTTCACCCTTCAACAACTGCCTTTTAACTTTTGCCGAGAGTATGATGGCTTTGAATGTGCCATTTATGATGCCTATGCGAAAGCCCATCAAATGCGGGTAGTCGATTTGCTAGGCGGACCTGTACAAGATAAGATTCGGATTGGTGCTTGGTCGAGCCATCGCCGTATGGAGGAAATAGGCGACTTAGCCAAGGAATTTGCCGCATTGGGTTATGATTGTGTCAAATTTAAAACAGACTTAGAAGATGATGTAAAAGGTTGGTGTGAAGGTATAAAAGCGGCTGCCCCGAATATGGAAGTGATACTAGACCCGAATGAGCGATGGCAATATCCTGGAGAAGTCAGAAAACGGGCAGCTGCCTTAGCTGAGGTAGGTAATGTATTGTGTTTAGAAGACCCGATTCCACGCTGGATGTTGTCCGAATATGCCCTATTGCGCCAGTATAGTTCCGTTCCTATCGTTTTGCATGTATCCTTGCCTTATATTTTGCATGGTCAACGCATCAAGGATGCGATTCAAGCCATACAGGCGGGGGCAGTTGATGGCTTCAATTTCAATGGGGGACTAGCGAATTTCCAGCGGTTAGATCATATCGCTACCGCAGCAGGATTGCCTTGTTGGCATGGATCAGAATTAGATTTAGGGATATTAGAAGCCATGTATTTGCATTCCGCAGCGGCTGCGGCTTCTTGTATCTGGCCCAGCGATATTTTTGGACGATTGATACGAGTACATGATTTATTAAAAACACCTTTGCACTTTGAACCGCCTTATGCCTATTTGCCTGAAGGCGTAGGACTTGGGATAGAGGTGGATGAGTTAGCGATTGCGGAATATGAGGTTTCTAAAAAGGCCTTTTCTATTTGATTTTTAAAAGGATACTCACGCAAAGCTGCGAAGATGCAAAGTAGGACACTGTTAAGTGGGTATTGTGGTCTTATGGTTTTTCGGTCATACTACTATACATGAGCGATTACAAATTTCCCCCGACCCCAAGGGGAGTACCTCAGTTCAACTATTGCACGGACGTACTCCCCTTGGGGTCGGGGGAAATTTGAAGGAACTATTAGGTAGTACCGATTACTTATTCTGTTTTTTATAAAAAAAACCATTGCATGTATAGTAGTATGGTTTTTCGGAAATAGGGTTGAGTTTTCTACAAGGAATATAGGGTTGAAATCCAATAAAACTTTCGTGATACTAAGCTCCACCACAATACCAAAAAACCAAAAAACCATAACACCTAGCTAAATACTTTAAATAAAAAAATGGACCCACACCAATACCAAAATCCCTTTCCCAAAGACAAAGACCGCCAGCAAATTTGGGAGATGTTAGTAGCCAGAAACATCCAAGCATTTTGTCAGCAAAATTGGGAATTAATTGCAGGTGATTTTATAGAACGAAATTTTATGGGGGTGGATGCACGCCACTTACACAACCCTGATTCTTGGCGGATGAACTTTGCTAACTTAGAGGACTATAAAACAGTTTGGTTAGAACAGGCTGCTAGTTTTGCGGAAACAGAATGGGCAGCGGATGCGGAACGAGCTTTATATGAAGCGACTACCTTGAGAGACATCGACATCAAGGGGAAAAGTGCGTTGGTGCATAAGAAATTTGATGGCTATATCACCAAAAAAGATGGAACTAAAGACCGACTCAATTGGCAAACCTTGTATCGGTGTCGGAAAGTAGGAAGCAAATGGAAAATAGCAGGATTTACTGGATATTTACCACACCCAATGGGTATGGAATTACCTGTAATATCTGCTGGCAAACAGATTCCAAAGGGGGCTTCTCAGCATGTTACGGCAGGGCCTTATTCCCCCGTACTACAAGTGACGCCAGGACAAATCGTGGTGATTTCGGGTCAGGCTGCGATTGATGAAAATGGGAATATAGTTGGGGAGACCATCGAAGAGCAAACCCACTTTACCATTCAAAATTGTCAACAGCAATTGAAAACAGGTGGTGTAACCTTGGACGATGTATTTAAAGTCAATGTTTACCTAACCGATCTGGATAATTGGCCTAGATTTAACGAAGTATATACCACCTATTTTAAAGATCCAAAACCTGTTAGAACTGCTGTCCAAACTCCTTTGCTTTATACCTTTTTGGTGGAGTTGGAAATGTGGGCGGTGAAGAAATAGGGTGAAGTTAAAAAACTACTCTCATGTACTGGGAACAACAAACCTCCCCACAAATCGCACAATTGGATAAAAACATTCCAGTAGTGCTACCCATAGCAGCCATAGAACAACATGGAGGGCATTTACCACTGGCAACGGATCGTATGATTGGGGAACATTTTTGTAGAGAGATAGATAAGAAATTACCCGATCAAGTGTTGATTTTGCCTACCATTAGTGTGGGATGTTCCGAGCATCATACGGAGTTTGCTGGAAGTCTGTCTATTCAACATTCGACGATGTTATATCAACTGACTGATATTGCGAATTGCGTGGTGAAATATGGCTTTCGGAATCTGGTAATTTTGAATAGTCATGGAGGCAATCAAGCCATAGCGGGCACCTTTTTGGAAATCTTTGGTTTTAGAAATCCGCAATGTCGAGTAGTGGTGATTACTTGGTGGAAGATTGCATTAGCGCAATTAAAAAAATTGAATGAATCTGGTCAGGGAGGGGCAGGTCATGCGGGCGAATTTGAAACTTCTTTGATGCTATTAATTGCCCCCGACTTAGTCCAACAAGATCAAATCGGCAAGAAAACCAATATACCCACTTTTGATTGGGCAGAAGGCGATCTTTTAACGGGTGGCAAAGCAGGGTTATATCGAACCATGAAAGCGATGACTCCCTCTGGTGTGTATGGAGATGCTACTTATGGTTCAAAGAAAAAAGGTAAGAAAATTACGAAGGTAGTGGTAAAAGCGTTGCGGAAAATTTTGATGGATTTGTATGAAGCGTAGGTGGACATTGGTAAGAAACATATTTCAAAAGTTTTAAAAACTTTTGAAATTTATACTTTTGAGACCGTCTCTAAACGCTATCGGTTTATTTATCTCACTTCAAAGTGAGATAAACATAGGTTGAAAAAAAATAAAAATGAAGTTATCCATAGTAAAATACCTCCTAATCCTAGTAATGACCTCTACCACGATTTCCTGTTCCTCTAAGTATAAAACCTATAAAGTCAATAAAATAAAAGAGGACATTCAACTAACTGGAAATGGAACGGATACGGCATGGAAGAAAGCCTCCGAATTAACAGATTTTACGTATCCCTGGCGAGCGGAGACTGCCCCCACCACAACTTTTAAAGCCTTGTATAACGATACCTATTTTTATTTCCTATACCGAGCGACCGATCCAGAAATCATCACCAAAGAAAGAGGCTTGGGAGAACGGGATGCCGTAGAGTCGGATCGAGTAGAAATCTTTTTTAAAGCCGATGATAAAATGAATCCTTATTATTCTTTAGAGATGGATGCCTTGGGGCGAGTATTAGATACCAAAGGACAATTTTATCGGAAAGTGGACTTTGATTGGGATTGGCCCGCTGGGCATTTAGTCTTAAAAGCGATGACCGATCAAGAAGGATATTGGGTGGAGGGGCGTATCTCTTTTGAGTCCTTACGAGAGCTAGGGATGTACAAGGATGATCAGGTATTAAAAGCCGGTCTTTATCGAGGGGAATATGTGACCAATGCGAAGGACCAAGAAGAGACGAAATGGATAAGTTGGGTACATCCCGATTCTGAAAAACCAGATTTTCATATCCCTTCTTCTTTTGGTGTTTTGAAGTTGAAATGATTCGTCTTAACCACGTCATTTCGTCTGCCGAAGAGATTCCTGCCGAACCGTAATTTCATCCACAAATAACCAAGCAGGTTGGCCCACTGCGTTCAGGAAAGGAACCACAGGATATGTCAAAAAACCTTAGATTTATAAAAAATATTCTCGAAATAGTAAACTCCACCAAAACACCACAATAAATTAAACTACATTTGGATCGAAAGTAAAGATTAATCCTGTCCGCAAACACATTATCAATTATATATTCTCTGATTTTTAAAAAAAAGCCTACTTTAGATTTTTAAAATCACTAATCTATGATGCAAATAAAAGAACAACCCAAAGTCTATGATGCCATCATTGTAGGTTCGGGCGCAGGAGGCGGAATGGCGACTAATATTTTAGCGAATGCGGGGTTAAAAGTAGCATTGGTAGAAGCGGGTCCATTTTTTGATCCGAAAGATCCAGAGACCATGACCCAAATGAAATGGCCGTGGCAGTCCCCTAGAAGAGGGGCTGGTACTAAGCGAGCCTTTGGCGAATTCGATATGTCATGGGGCGATTGGAAGGTGGACGGAGAACCTTATACCCAAAAAGGGGATACCAATTTTATGTGGTGGCGGTCCAGAATGTTGGGCGGAAGAACCAACCATTGGGGTAGAATTTCCCTTCGATTTGGACCGATAGATTTTAAACATAAAAATGTAGATGGTCACGGAGAGAACTGGCCCATTGGCTACGAGGATGTGAAACCCTACTATGATAAACTAGATAAAATGGTTGGGGTGTTTGGGTCGAATGAGAGACTCCCCAATGATCCAGATGGTTTCTTCTTGCCTCCTCCTAAACCTCGCTTGCACGAACTGTATTATATAAAAGGGGCGAAGAAAGCAGGCGTTCGAGTCATCCCTTCTCGCTTATCCATTTTAACTAAAAAGTTGAATAAGGACAGAGGCGTTTGTTTCTATTGTGGTCAGTGTAATCGTTCTTGTAAAGAATATGCCGATTTTTCATCAGGTTCTTGCTTGATCTTTCCTGCACAAAAAAGTGGACAGGTGGATTTGTTCGTCAATTCTATGGTACGGACGGTTACGACGAATGATGAAGGCTTAGCAACAGGTGTTTCCTATATCAATAAAGAAGACAGAAAGGAATATCAACTTCGAGGGAAGGTGGTGCTATTGGGTGCATCTGCTTGTAGCTCTGCACGGATTTTGCTCAATTCAAAAAGCAAACAACATCCTAATGGCTTGGGGAATAGTAGCGATCATGTGGGTAGGTATCTACACGACTCTACAGGGGCAGGACGATCTGCGTTTGTTCCTCAATTGGTAGGTAGAGATCATTCCTATAACGAAGATGGAGTAGGGGGGATGCACATCTATTCGCCTTGGTGGTTGGATAATAAAAACTTGGATTTTCCTAGGGGCTACCATTTAGAAATTTGGGGAGGTATGGGCATGCCTTCTTATGGTTTCGGTTTTGATGTTAGTGCTTTCAATAAGTATATCGGTGGGGCTATTGGCGGTTATGGAGATAAGTTAAGAGAAGATGTTAAAAAATTCTATGGCGCAGTGATCGGAATAGCAGGTCGAGGCGAGTCCATTGCTCGTTATGAGAATCGCTGTGAAATTGATCCGAATGTAGTAGATCAGTTTGGTATTCCGGTCCTTCGGTTTAATTACGAGTGGTCCGATTTTGAACGCTTACAATCCAAGCATGTCCATGATACTTGTGAAGAAATTTTTCATGCCATGGGAGCGATTCCACTAGGGGATAAGCCCGGCAAGGAGCAAGATTACGGACTATTGGCCCCTGGACAAATCATCCATGAAGTAGGAACAACTCGGATGGGAGATGATCCCAAGACTTCTGTGACTAATAAATTCCAACAATTACACGATGCTAAAAATGTCTTTGTCGTAGATGCCGGACCCTTTGTATCTCAAGCAGATAAAAACTGTACTTGGACGATATTGGCATTGGCGATGCGGGCCTCTGAGTATGTTGTTGGAGAATTGAAACGACAAAATATATAGGATAGGCATTGTGGCGTTATGGTATTGTGGCATTTTGGCCATAACACCATAACACCATAACACCACAACGCCATAACACCACAACGCCATTCAATATCATGAAACGTAGAGACACTTTAAAAACATTATTAATCGGGACCGTAGGTGGGGCAACGCTAGGTACAGCGATTAGTTGTAAGGAGGATACGCCTATAAAAGAGGTGCTATCCAACGATGCTTTATATGGCAGAACGCCCTCCGAATTGGCTTGGGATGAGGAAGTGAAAAGTGCTACTTTTTTAAACGAAAAAGAATTGAGTACCATCGCAGTTTTGTGTGATATTATTTTACCTGCTACGGAAGAGGCAGGTTCTGCAAATGAGGCAGGGGTACCTGACTTTATAGACTTCATCGTCAAAGATTTACCAAGTCATCAATTGCCCTTACGTGGAGGCTTGATGTGGTTGGATGGGGAAGCGAACAGTCGATTTGGAAAAGAGTTTACCGAATGTACGGATGCTCAACAAATCGAAATAGTAGAGGATATTGCCTATCCCGATCCTGATAATAAAAAGCCAAATATGTCGCATGGGATTAAGCTATTCGACCGCATGCGCAATTTAACGCTTACGGGTTATTACACTACCCGCATGGGATTCGACGATTTGGGATATACAGGGAATTATGCCAATACTTGGGATGGCGTACCGCCTGAAGTATTAGCCAAGCATGAGGTAGAGTACGATCCTGAATGGATTGCGAAATGTGTGGACCAAAGCAAACGAATGGATATAGCGGAGTGGGATGAGCAGGGGAATTTATTGACTTGATGGTTATTTAAATCACTTTATTTTAGAGAGGCTCACCAGATATTGGATAATTGTTGTCAAAAGAAAATTTCGTATGGTTTTGCCTGTGAAGTTGGATTTTTTTGTGTAAACTTTGATTCTTTGACATATTCCTTCAAACGTTGCAATCTGCGAATTAGATTGGCATCGAGTCCATTTCAGGGAAGGTATCACGGAATTTGTCAAAGATTTTCTCTAAGGAATGGTTCAATAATAAATTTACATTCCTCTACTTGTTCTTTTTTCCTTCTGCTACGTTAAAAGCCTCGGTAAATAGGATTTAAAACCGAAAAAATTATAGTAAAAGTGGATATTACCACAACACCATAAAACCAAAATGCCACAACACCTAATTACTAGGAGGAGGGCTAACTGAAGACCAGCCACCATCCACGATAATCGTTTGACCCG
>CALJIQ010000209.1 GCA_937973995.1 uncultured Saprospiraceae bacterium | reverse complement strand
TCATAAAATATAGTAATAGGTTGGCTCGAAAAATCACCACAAGGTCCAGCACTGATATTCCAAAATACCGTATTGGTTCCTGGTTTCAAATCGCTGACTAGCGTACTAATATTATCTTCTGAACCAAAATTTAAATCTTTATTTTCACTGGTCCATCGACCTAAGGTGCCCGTAGGAGGAGCAATCGCATTTACTACTATTTCATTGTCACAAGCAGTTAGTTCTGTATCTATTACCATTGCCTCTACGGTAGGAATATCATATACATTCACTTTTACTGTATCCTGCACAGGACACGTTCCTTCATCATCAGAAATAGTCCAATAAAAAGTATAAGCATTGAGCGGTCTGCCAGCTTCTATTCCTGTGATAGTCGTATTTGGATTCGTAAGGTCGGCAATTGAAACGCCTAAATTTTCTTGCACACTAGGTTGACTCCATTTCCCCATTAATTGATTAGGAACGGTATTGGCGCACAACTCTATACTATTTACATCACAGGCTTCCAACACAGCGGAACAAGCTTGTTCTAAAGCACCTGTCGAACTTACTCGCATTAATAGATTGGAGAAAGAATAATTTCCACAATTCGGATCAGACAATGTCCAAGTGAATAGATAGGTTTCTCCAGGCCGTACTCCTTGTACTTTTGTTTCTGGAGAATTGGCTTCTAAAATTTGTATTTGGGGACTATCAACCGTCCACGTTCCAGTACCCATTGAAGGAAATTCTGCACAGAGTACGGCATCATTAGGATGGCAGATGACCACATTGGCTTCGCAAACTACTGCTTGATTTGTTGGCACTTTTGCAAGCACTAGTTCTGTAATATTGGACACCTGAGAAACACAACCATTGATTTCCTGAGTAGCATAAAAACCATAAGTGCCTTCCAAAAAACTACTTACATCAATTACTTGCGTATTAGAAAAAGAAGAAGCTATTTGTTGATTGGTAGCAGCATCAAACCATTTGATGATTGAATTGGGTTCCACGGTAGAAGGCGTGACAAACAAAGTCACTTCATCAGTAGTAACTAGACAAACATCACCACTATTATTGACCACTGGTGTCATAGGAAAATCTGTAACATCAATAGTAAAAGGAATAGATCGAGAGGATTCACAACCATTAGCTTTTATTTGTACCGTATATCCTCCTGACTGTTCTACGCCTGCCTCCCCTGTAACAATAATAGTAGGTGTGGCAGAAGTTGCTGAATAATCTGGTCCTTCCCAAAAATAAATCGCATCGCTTACTTCTTCTGTTTGTAATTCAATGACCGATCCTGCGCAAGAATTATTTTGGCCGATAATACTTGGTGTGCGCAATCCATTATCAATTTGTAAATCCAAAGTTGCCGTCGCAATAGAAGTGCAACTGGCATTGGATACCTCTACCCTAGCTAATCCAGATAAAGCCGTCGTTACCGAATTAACGATTAAAATAGGCGACTGAGTAATGGTATCTATAGTCGGTAGTCGCCAATGGTATTGCGCCACAAAACCTTCATAAGCAGTAGCTGTCAACGTCAGATCTTCTCCCTCACATAAAGTCGTAGCATTTGCTGTTAAGGAAGGACTAGGCGTAGGTATATTAGTTACTGCTACCACTTCCGTTGCTGGATCAGATACACAACTATTATTCGTTTGTACCGTCAAACTATACGTACCATTTACCTCATTGGCTGAAGTATTCGGAATGATTAAAATACTATCAATAGTCGGAGCTAAGGTCGTACCATTTGGTAAAGACCAAGTATAGGTATAGGAGCCATTATTGGGCGGAAAAACATCGGCTGCTAAAATAACTTCTGTTTCATTTGGGATAATACAAGGGTCGGCATCTCCTGAATCAAAAATGGTGGTAATTACAGGTGGGTCTTCTATTGATACAGTTAAGCGATTGGTGGATTGGCAACCATTAATAGAAGTGATCTGTACATCAAATTGTTCCTCTACTAGAGCTTCAGGATTTCTTCCAAAGTAGTTGGTTCCGCTACTAGAGGTCCATTCATAAGTACCCCCTGCCAAAGCTGGATTGACATCCAATGGAATCATTCCTCCTTCGCAGGCGATTCCATTAAAAAATGGCGTGCCTGATGGCCGTTTTTCTACTGCTACATTAATGGGATTTGACTGCTCCGACTCACAACCAAAAGAAGTAATACTTAGTACCCAGTCTCCCTCTAGCGTAGCACTGATTGAATCAATTTGAAGGCTAGGGGAAGAAGTAGTAAACGAAGCAAGATTGTCCAAGTTCGTCCAATTATACGCACTTCCAGAAATAACATCTGCTAATAAAATAAACTCCTGACCTTCACAAACCAACACCCCTGTAGGACTAACGATTGTGGGTTGTTCTGCTCGTTCTTTTACATTAACAACTGTAAAGTCCGATTCCGAAGTACAGCCATTCTTTGATACAATGAGAGAATATACCCCTTGGTTAGCTTGAGTAGCGTTAGGTATAGGTTGAGGGTTTGGAAAACTAGAAGTAAAGCCCGGTCCTACCCAACTATAAGTGGCGGTGGGGTCTATATTATTGACACCTAAAATAATTTCTGCTCCTTCACATACTTCCCTGATTGGGGCTATGGTCTCAGCCACTGGAATTTCAAAGGCAGTAATATTAATAGTTGGAGAAGGACTAGAAACACATTCATCACAAGCCACTAATAGAAAATAAGAATGTGGTCCAATTTGAGGTTCGGTGATAACTAAGCGAGGTGCGGTAGTCACTGCTATTACTGCGATAGAATCTGACTGATTCGGACGACTGATAATTTCATGCCAGCGATACTCTATATTATCGCAACTAATAGTATTGGTAGTTAAAATAATTTCTTCATTGATACATAATTCCGTTTGTTCTGATTGTAAGGCAGGGATGTCAAAATTATTAATATCCACAAATACAGAACCACTAGCAGTACATCCGCTTAGTCCTGTAATGGTCAAAGAATAAGAACCAGAGTTACTTCCTCCTACTCCTGGTACAATCGGATTCGGATCATTAGAATTAAAATTGGCTGGTCCTGACCATTGATAACTAAAAACAGTATTCGGATTTAAAGGCGTAAGAAAAGTGGTATCCGCAAATAAGTATAGGGTATCATTGTCACAAGCTCCTAAGGAAAAAGTAGGTTCTAAAAGTTCTGTTACTACTTGAATACTTGTATTACACGTAGCTTGATTACCGGATGCATCCGTCACAGTAACCGTCGCCGCTACTAATCCTACACTATCGCAACTAATGCGTTCAGGATCAATATCAATAGTAGCAATTCCGCAATTGTCACTTAGCAAAGTAAAGATACTATCTGTAGTCGTATTCGTTTCCGAAAAGGTTAAACCAGATGGGTTGGTGGTAACAGAAAAGGTAGGATTACAGGCGATAATAGGAGCGAGGGTATCTCTTACTTCTACCATAAAACTACACTGCGTAGTGCTTACTTCGTCTTCCACTAGATAAGTAACGGTATTGATTCCTACTGGAAAAATTTCAGTAGCCACCTCCTCAAAAGAAGTTAAAAATCCAGTGGCAATAATAGTACTGTCCACTCCGATTACTTCGTAGTTAACGATCACACTTGGATAGGCAATTTCCCAGGAAATCTGGCTATTCTGATCCACGTTCACTGAATCCAATAAACCACAGGGACCAATAAAATCTGAGAAATTGATAACGTCCTGATTGGGTCGAGCCATTACTTCAATAATACCGTCTGCACTCCATGCCAGCAAGGTGTCCATTGAAATAGTAAATTGGGTCTGTACATTTCCAACGCAGGCTCCTAGTGAGTCACTTTGCGTACTCGTACTTCCTAAGGCCATCCCATTTTCTCCAATGATATTAAAAAACTCCCCTGGATCTGATACATCGCCTTGCAGTGTAACGGTCAACACCGCATCCCCTATGGGATTAACGGTTCCCACATTTAAAGTATCAAAAATATCTGTTGGAATAACGCCAGCATTTGCATTGGTAGTAAAAGTGAGGAAACTAGCAGCGGTCGTTTTTATATTATTCACAAAACCACAATCCGCTTCAAAATTGCTAGGAAAAGGTAAGTCCAATGTAGCATTACAACTAACCGTATCTAAGAAGTGGGTAATAGGAGCAGGACATTGAAAATCAGGTACACCCACATTATTAACAACTGCTTCTATCGAACAACTAGATCTATTTCCAGAGCAATCTTCTGCGATATAGGTAATAGTGTGATTGCCTCCACCCAACGTTAAATTCGTACCTGCTTGAAAAGGCGTTTCAGCTCCACCATCTACTCGGTAGCTTAAAGCTAAAGTATTCGTTGGATTGGAAAAATCATATTCTAAAGTTACGCTCACTCGACCATTGTCACATACATTATTGATGGCTGCCGCTCCTGTACTATTGGGTACCAATTGAAAAGTAACTACTCCGTCACTGGCATATTCATTAAATAAACCTATATCCAAAATCACCAAAGAGGTAAGACTGGCTCCACATTGATTAGCTGCATTTTCTGTTTCTCCGATAATGGTCCCATCTTCTCCAACCACAAAGAAAAATTCCTCCACCCCTTCAATATCGCTATCCAATAATTCTATGGTCAAGGAGATACTTCCAGTAATCGTTTTAAAGGGAGCGGCATTGCCCATCCCAAAAGAAAAAGTCAAAGTATCTACTGGGGTCGTATTGACATCTCCGTTGGTATCGTGTGTGTAGGCTTGAGTGATCGTAATAGAATCTCGTCCTTTCACTCCATTACAATCATCAAAATAATAGGGTTGTGGAAGGCTTACTTGAGCAGAACATGTAAGCGTATCGCCCATCAAAGAAATATCTTCAGGACAAAAGATGATAGGAGCAATGGTATCTACAACTTCGACTATTTGTATAAATTCAGTTTGGTTATTACAAGCATCCGTAGCCCGCCAAATACGAGTTATACTATAATTATAAAATCCACAGGAATCTACCGCATTAACTCGGTCATTGGTTTCGCTCATTAATTGTAATAAAGGAGTTGCTCCACAATTATCAATAGCCATAATATCAGTACCAATCACTGGTTGTAAAATGGGATCGTCCGTGCATTGCACCCTTAGCGTAGCAGGTTGCCCTGTAATAATTGGAGGAATGGTATCTATTAAAATCACCCGTTGAACAGCTTCGCTGATATTCCCACAAGCATCTACCACTTGCCAAGTACGCATAATGGTGTCTATGGCCTCCCCCGTCACACAATTCCCTCCAATTACTAGATCTGTAAAACTTGCTGTTGGAGTAGCATCACAATTATCTTGAACCAGTGAGGGTTGTCCAGTAATGGATAAACTATCTCGATATTCGCAGCTAATAATTGTATCGGGTGGTACTACAAAAGTGGGGGCTTCCGTATCAATTACTTGAATGGTTTGAGTACGGGTATTTCGGTTTTGACATTTATCTATTGTTTCCCATGTTCTAAAAATGGTAAAATTAAAATGCGCACAATCATCTAAGATAGAACTTTGGGTAGTTGAATCTCCTAGCCATTGGACAGCGGGATTACTATCACAATTATCCATTACCATAATTGCATTGACATTCGGTGTAGCAATGGAATCATCACATGGGACGATGGTATCCATCGGCAATTGCACAAAAACAGGAGACAGGGTATCTATTAGTAAAATCTGCTGGATAGCAGTCGCACTATTTCCGCAGGCATCACTTACTACCCAAGTTCGCAGTAAGGTATCTGTAATTCCAGATACTTGACAGTTACCGTTTAGGAGCGCATCCGTAAAAGTTGTAATAGGATTGGTAGCACAGTTATCTAGGATACTGGTAGGTTCTCCTACCAAAGCGATCCTATCTTTTAATTCGCAAGCAACGGTGATGTTAGGCGGTACGGTAAAAGTTGGCGCAATGGTATCTACCACTTGGATCGTTTGGGAAAATATCACTCGATTATTACAAGCATCCGAAGCCTCCCAAGAACGAATAACCTCATAATTAAAATGAGTACAAGTATCTAAATTTACGGCTTGGGTAATGCTGTCTCCGAGGTAGATGATATTGACAGAATCTAAACAATTATCGATAGCCACCAAGTCTAACCCTATTGTGGGGAGCGTTGGTAAATTGGCAGCACAGCCAATGATAGTATCCGTTGGAAATACCGTAAAGCTAGGAGCAATGGTATCAATTAATAAAATACGTTGTATTCCACTTTGTTGATTACCACAAACATCACTAACTGTCCAAGTGCGTAGCAAGGTATCCACTACTCCACCCTGACAATTTCCAACCACAATAGCATCTGCAAAAGTTGTCATTGGATTGGCATCGCAATTATCAAGTATATCGGTAGGCATTCCAGCCAATCCAATACTATCCCGAAGTTCACAAAGAAGAACCGTATCGGCAGGCATTGTAAAAGTAGGGGCAAGCGTATCTGTCACTTGAATAATTTGACTACTGCTATCGCTATTACCTGCATTATCTACTGCCACCCAAGTACGGGTCAAGGTATAGTTATAAAATCCACAACTATCAGTGGAAGTCTGTTGGGTTGAATTTTCACTAAAAGAAATATTGGTACTAAGACCACAATTATCCGTAGCCAGTATCCCTCCACTTCCAATAGTTGGTGCCACAGGAATAGCATCGCAAGCAACCAATGTATCAGAAGGCACTCCCATTAATGATGGAGGCAGCGTATCCAATAAATTTATGATCTGTGAATCGATTGTAATATTGCCCGCTATATCAGTTGCAGTCCAAAGTCTAATTACTGAAATACTTGTACCAGTGGTATCAAAACTTTCAGTGAGGGCTACATTTAATGAATTGTCGCAATTATCCGTAGCCAGAATGACTGGGGCTGTTGGAATAGCATCGCAAGCGACTGTGGTATCCGACGGAATATTATTTAAAAATGGAGCTATTGTATCAGCGATAAAAAGTTTGATTGGCGTATTCGTCAAAATAGCATTTACACCATTGACATCTTGAACAAAATAGGTAATTAGTATTTCTTGATTTGCCATTACTATATCTCCTATGGCAAAGCCACCACTTATACTATTTACAGATACCGTATCTATCGCATCACCATTGACAGAACTAATATTCACACTAGCAGGATGCCCCCAATCTAAACCCACTTCACAAGCATTATCCACGAACAAAGTATCTGGTCCTGTATAATTGATTGTAAAAGCAGATTGTTGAGCAGCTACCTCACCAATACCATAGAGGAATAAAAAAAAGAGAAAAAGTCGTAAGGGTAATCGGTTTTCCATAAAAGACAAATTGGTCAATTACATGGGTCTATAGTAAAACGTTTTGGTAAAAAATAGGTAAGTTTTTAGGAGTGACCAAAAAGCAACTTATTGGCTCTTTTCATCTATATCCATGTAATAAGTAGCAATTGTGTCTTTTGTTGTCCGAAAATAGCAGCTACAATAGTAGGAAAGAAAGAATTTAACTTAAATAAAACGCTTTGGACATTGATAGGCATTTTATCAATCTTCGCTCATCGGATATAGCGGTAAAACTCTTAGCATATATATTAAAATAAATTCATATGCATAAATCTTACCAACTTTTAAAATTTAAGTAGGTAAACAGATATAAATGATAATAAAGTTACTCTTCTTTTTCCTCATTCTCAATATCTTCCTCTTTTATGTCTTTAAATTTCTTGTCTTCCACATTTTCATTGAGGAAAGTATTGAGTTTATCAATGTCTATATTGGAAGAAATTTCTCCAAATTCATTTATCTTAATATCGAAGTTTTCTAAGTCTTTATTGGAAGTGGAGGAATCCTTGTCTGTTTTTTTCTTTGGCATAGCACTAGATTTACAAATAGCAATTAGAATTGTTCATTACTATTTGTTATTTGCTAATTGATTAAACGCTTCATATCCCTTGCTTAGTCTAGTATCGACTTCTTCTTTTCCGAGCAATGCAAGTATCTCAAAAATATCTGGACCTTTCATCACCCCGCAAATAGCAATTCTTAAAATAGGTAATACATTGCCAAAGCCCAGTTCTGATTCTTCTACAAAATTTTTAATTGCAGCATGTAAGGTAGCCGCATCAAAAGGATCGCACTGTTGAATTCGTTGACGTAAGTCCTCGAATTGAGCCAATCGTTCGGGTTTCCATTTTTTGCGAATGGGTTTCTCTTCGTATGTTTTGACTGGCTCAAAAAAGTAGTAGCCCTTATCCATAAAGTCGTTTAGCACCACTACCCGTTCTTTCATTAAGCCGATGAATTGTGCTAAAAACGCATCTTCTACCTCGTATCCCTTTTCTTTTGCTAAAGGTCGTACTTTCGTTAGCAATTCGGCCTCATCCGCCGCCATCAAGTATTGTTGGTTAAACCAACGAGCTTTATCATAATCAAATCTAGCCCCCGCTTTTACTACTTTTTCTAAGGAAAATTCTTTTATCAATTCCTCCATAGAAAATAATTCCTGCTCTGTTCCCGGGTTCCAACCTAAGAAAGCAAGGAAATTGACCACCGCCTTCGGATCAAACCCATATTCTTTAAACCCTAAAAAAGTATCTTCTGCTGTTTTGCCTTTCCACCCTAGCGGAAATACGGGCATACCGAATTTTGCGCCATCGCGCTTACTTAATTTTCCTTTACCAGTTGGCTTTAAAATCAAGGGTAGATGCGCGAAAGTGGGTCTTTCATGATCCCACCCAAAAGCTTTATATAGTAATATGTGGTGTGCCGTACTAGATAACCACTCGTCTCCCCGAATCACCAAATTTATTTTCATCAAGCGATCATCCACTACATTGGCGAGATGGTAGGTAGGCATCCCATCTGCTTTTAGCATTACCTTATCATCTAATTCATTCGTGCTGAAGCTAACCGTACCTTTTATTTTATCATCAAAGCTAATGACTTCATTCTGAGGCACTTTTAATCGAACCGTATAAGGAACATTGGTTTCCAATAGTTCTTCCACTTCTGCCTCAGACATACTTAGGCTATTACGCATTTGCATGCGCGTATTCGCATCGTATTTAAAGGAGTGATTACCTGCTGCTTTAGCCGCATCCCTTGCTGCTGTTAATTCTTCAGGAGTATCAAAAGCAAAATAGGCATTTTCACTTTCCAACAATTGATTTGCATATACTTCATATATATCCTTTCTATCAGATTGACGATAGGGACCATATTCTCCTCCATAGCCCGGTCCTTCATCTGGCACTAGGCCTACCCATTCCAATGCTTCTTTGATATATTCCTCTGCCCCTTCCACAAAACGACTTCGATCTGTATCTTCGAGTCGTAACACAAAGGTTCCTCCCAATTGTTTGGCAACAAGATAATCATACAAAGCGGTACGAATACCACCAATGTGTAATACGCCTGTTGGGCTTGGGGCAAATCTCACTCTTACCTTATCCATTTATTAATAATCTTGAATGGTTATACTGCGAACGGGGTAAAATTATAAAAGTGAACTAATTGTTTATTTGTGTAACTGTTTATTCGTTTACAAGCTATACTTAGATAAACAGTTCAACAATTCAACAATTCAACAAATAAACAGTATTGTAAAATCGGATATTTATCCCGTGTTCAGTACAAATACCGTCATCATGCGGATTGCAAGTCCCTGTATTTTACGGAAGAATCGTTCCCTTTACATCTGTTCTCTAATCAACAAAAAAAATTAAAAAAAATTCCTAAAAGGAAGCAGCGAATTTACGCTAACAATCGTTAGCTATAAAAGTACCATTGGGAAATCAGATATTCGCTACCTTTTGCATCCATTTTAGAAGGCGCAAAAGTAAGCAAAATTACCCCAATCTGATTGAGAACAAAACGAACCAATCTATTTTTACCCAAGCCCAGTAATCTGCATTTAGGACTATAACTTATCCATGAGTCTTTATGGATGAGATTAGTATGTATAAAGGAAAATCTGAATTAGATGAGAAAACAATTCAGACACTTATTAACACTATAACTATCAACGACATTATGTCCATGTACTTTACGAAAACCCCAAGTATTTTCCAAAATTACTTTCCTAATTTTATTTGGAAAATTCCCACTGAGGAAAAAGTGGTGTATTTAACCTTTGATGACGGACCTACTCCAGAGGTAACGCCGTGGGTATTAGAGCAATTAGCCAAATACCAAGCTAAGGCTACTTTTTTTGTAATAGGCGAGCAGATTTTGAAAGCTCCTTCTCTTTTCCAACAAGTTATTGACGAAGGTCATTCTGTGGGGAATCATTCTTATAGCCACCCAAATGGTTGGGCAATGGACAGTATTACTTATTTTCATAATATCCGTCATTGTGCTAGATTGGTCAATTCCTCTCTTTTTCGTCCGCCTTATGGACGCTTGATGCCCAAACAAGCTCAATTTTTACAACGACACTACCGCATTATTATGTGGGATGTTTTGAGTGGTGATTTTGATCCTACTATCCCAAAGGAACGATGCTTGAGCAATGTTACTAAAAATGTAAAGCCTGGATCTATCGTTGTATTCCACGACAATGAAAAGGCAAAATCTAATTTAGAATACACCCTTCCTAAAGTGTTGGCGTATTTTGCAGATAAGGGCTATCAATTTCAAGCATTAAATGATCAAATGCTGGATGGCAGAAAGGTAGATAGAAAGATAGCTTAGGCAGGTGATTATTGATTACTTATTATTGATTATTAGCTACTTATCTATTTATGCAACGCTCAGAAAATAATTAATAATCAGTAATTTAATCAACTAACTAATCCTGTATCAAAACAGAATTAGCAGGTAACTCCGAATGATTCACTCTCCTTTTTTGTTTAGATAAGACATCCATTTCAATAAACTGTATAGCAGCACCTTTGGAAATTCGGATATACACATAGCCTTTTCGATCCCTTAAGCGATCATTTTGGCGAATCTGGGCTTCCCATTTTCCATTATCCGCCGTCAAGACACTCACCATGCTGCCAGACCCATCGTCTATATCTACAATTGATCCTGGAGAAGCTTCTCCATATATTTCTGTATAAGCCGCCGCATCTCCTGAGACCGATTGAAAATGCAAGATATTACTCACCAGTTGAACTGGGACTACCTCTTGTTCGGATATTTCTGTTATGACTTGTTGTATCCTAGATAACTTGGATAAGGCAGTGACTTCTGATGGATGAATGGCGAAACCATATCCATCCTCATACCCCGTAACTGTAATAATTTCTTCTTGCCCTAACCTTCTAATTGCTTTTGGATTGGTCAACACTTTTTTAGCAATGCTTGACACGATTCGGTCTCCAATAGAAGGAGAAATATCATGGATTACATAGTACGTTTCCACACTCCAAGAAGGAACGATTTCCGCTTTTGGAGGTCGAATGATAGTAGAATTTTCCCTTTTTGCAAACCATTTTGAGAATTTACTACAACTAAGTATGGGGAAAATGAGTAGAATCAATAAAAATTTATATTTTTTTGTGTGTATCATGGAATGAGAGGTATTGTGGTATTGTGGTATTGTGGTATTGTGGCCGTACAACCAAAATACCATAGCACCATAACACCTATTTTCTTGTAAATATAAATAATACTTATAATATGAATCCATCTATTGAAACGATCATTTGGGATTTAGGAAATGTGCTAATAAAATGGAATCCCAAGAACTTATATCGCACTATATTTGATACTGAAGAAAAAGTAGATTGGTTTTTATCCAATATCTGTACCTCTGATTGGAATGAACAGCAGGATGCTGGTAGAACTTGGGAAGAAGGCACCAATTTGCTAATACAACAATATCCTGAATACGAAACACAAATCTTGGCGTACTGGAAACGCTGGAAAGAAACCTTAGTAGGGGTCATTTCGGGTAGCGAAAAAATACTACGTACATTAAAAGCCCAAAATACCCATCGACTATATGCCCTCACCAATTGGTCCGCAGAAACCTTCCCTATTGCCCGAGAACGATATGATTTCCTACAGTTATTTGAGGGGATATTGGTATCTGGGGAGGAATACTTAAAAAAACCTGATCCGAAAATCTATCAGTTATTGCTAGATCGCTATCAGATCAATCCACATACCTCTATTTTCATTGACGACTCTGAAAGAAATGTAAAAGGGGCACAGGCCTTAGGTATTCACGCGATTCACTTCCAACACCCAGGGCAATTACAGCGAGACTTGGCAGGGTATGGTGTTCATGTTGACATCGTAATATGAGGATAGAATGGAGTGCTTTTTGCTAGGAATTTATGTAGTTTTACTTGAAAGTTTAGCAACATTTTATTGTTGCTTTTGTTGTATTTCTAAAATACCAAGATGAGCATATTAAAGAAAGCGAATCTAATTATTTATAGGGTTCGAGAAAAAGGGTTAGAAGTATTTTTAGTCAATCCTCAAAATGAGGAGGAAAACTGGTCTATCCCACAAGGGCCTATTCAAGATGAGGCTAGAGCAATCGCTTTGGTGCAAGATGACCGAGCTATAGAGTTGGACCCTGTTCAAAATCTAGATGGAGAGGCAGAAGATGCATTAGCGGTCGAAGGTGACTGGCATGATATTCCTTCTTTGAAGGGTTTGATTAAATCAGATGCTATTTTTGTGAAAGATACATTGGAACAAATTATACCCGATTTACAGCAGCAAGGAGCTTATTTTGCGATTAAGGAGGCATTCAAAAAAGTATTGCCCAACCAATATGATTTTTTAAAAGAATTAAAAGATATTGTGAAGGAACGAAATTCTACTAAGTATTTATGATCGGTTGACCGAGTTGGCTTTTGCCCAGAGGCAAAAAGAGCCTTGTCTTCGCTTGACGCTTGACAGACCCACAATACACAAAAATAAAAAAGCTCAATCAGTACTGATTGAGCTTTTTTATTTTATAAAACTCTTGCAAATATCAAGTAGGCAACCGTCCACCGTCAAGCGAAGCGACCATCTACCGTGTTACGCACTAGCCATTTCCATAGAAAAAGCTTCTCGAATAGCATCTACCATGTCTAACTTTTCCCAAAGGAAAGTTTCATAAGTTTTATCGCCGACGGTTTTCGTACCACAAGGTCTTCCCATATGCCCATAAGCAGCAGTTTCAGAGAAGATTGGATTTTTCAAACCAAATCTCTTCACAATTGCCGCTGGACGCATATCGAATAATTTACCTACTATTTTAGCGATTTCCCCATCTGTCATTTTCACTTTACTCGTACCATAGGTATCTACAAAAATACCAACCGGCTGTGCCACTCCGATAGCATAAGCTACTTGCACCAACGCTTGATCGGCAACACCAGCAGCTACTAGGTTTTTAGCGATATGTCTAGTCGCATAAGCCGCAGAACGATCCACTTTAGAAGAATCCTTGCCAGAGAAAGCACCACCACCATGCGCTCCTTTACCACCATAAGTATCCACAATAATTTTTCTACCTGTCAAACCAGTATCTCCATGTGGACCACCAATCACGAATTTCCCAGTAGGATTTACGTGTAAGGTCATTTCACCATTAAATAATTTCTGAACCCTAGCTGGTAATTTGCTAATCACTTTAGGTAACAAAATATTCTTTACGTCTTCTTTGATCTGGTTGAGCATCACACTTTCCTCTGCAAAATCATCATGTTGGGTAGATACAACTATGGTGTCGATTCGATTAGGCGTATGATCGTCATTATATTCTAAAGTTACTTGAGACTTAGAGTCTGGTCGCAAGTAAGTCATTTCCTTTCCTCCTTTTCTTATAGCTGCTAATTCTTGTAATATCTTGTGCGAAATATCTAACGCTAATGGCATATAGTTATCTGACTCATTAGTTGCATATCCGAACATCATTCCTTGATCGCCTGCTCCTTGATCTTCTTCATTCTTTCCAACATCTACTCCTTGGGCAATATCAGCAGACTGCTCGTGAATAGCGGAGATAACGCCACAAGAGGCAGCATCAAATTGGTATTCAGATTTTGTATATCCAATTTTTGCAATGGTATCTCTAACCACTTTCTGTACATCTATGTAAGCGGTCGTACGAACTTCGCCAGCCACCACTACTAAGCCGGTAGTACATAAGGTTTCACAAGCTACTTTTGAATTAGGGTCTGCTGCTAAAAAAGCATCAATGATGGCATCAGAAACCTGATCTGATACTTTGTCTGGGTGTCCTTCGGAAACGGATTCTGAGGTGAATAAATAAGGCATATTACTCTTGTTTAAATCTGTTTATGAATTTTAAATACCTGATTTAATTTTAAATTTTGAATTTTGAATGATCGCAACTGAAGTAGTATTATTTAGCTCTTATTCAGAATTATCTATTCAATATTAAAAAAGCTCAGGTGTGTCCTCTTTATTTCAATACGCTTCGATTTTGAATTTGTTATAGAAAATAAGCCCTTAAAACTACATATTATAAGTAACTTATCATTCAAATACTCTAATTCAAGGTATTTATTCCTAGCTTGACTATTTTTCATAGGAATAAAGTCCAACATATTGAATTTACTTAATATTTAGTAGGAAATTTTCCTTATAGCAATAAAAAAAAATTGTGCAGTTATTTTACCACATAGTTTGCTCAGCGACTCATCCCGTCCGTCTCACGGTTCGCTTACTTGAAGGTTTCCCAAACCTTCATTCCGTTTTCACGCAGTACTAACAACAGAAAAGCCACTATGAAAAATATTCATAGCGGCTTTCAAGGAGTGCCCGGAGCGGGACTCGAACCCGCACGCCCTAAAGGACACATGGCCCTCAACCATGCCTGTCTACCAATTTCAGCACCCGGGCTTAATTGGAAATTCCAATTTTCAAATTCCAAATTCCAAAAACGCTTAGTTAGGATTTTGGAATTTGGTACTTGAAATTTGGTGCTGTATTAAGATCTAGAATAATCTTTTTTCTGAGGTCGTTCTATCAAGGCTTTTCTTGATAGACGGAACTTACCAGAACGTTTGTCTATTCCAATCAGTTTAACTTTCACGCTATCTCCCTCTTTAAAGACATCTTCTACTTTGTCTATTCTAGAGTGAGAGATTTCTGATACATGCAATAATCCACTCTTTCCTTGGAAATCTACAAAAACGCCATATGGCATCACTGTCTTAACTACGGCATCATACACATCTCCTTCTTGCGGAACGTGGGTGATCTCTTTAATACGATTCACCGCCTCATCAATGGATTTTTTATTGCTACTAGATACATTGACGATTCCTTTGCCATCTACTTCCTCAATATTGATCGTAGTACCTGTTTTCTCTTGTAATTCCTGAATAACTTTTCCACCAGGACCGATCACCGCACCAATGAAGCTCTTGTCTATAATCAACTCTACAATTCTTGGCGCATGATCCTTGAAATCTTCTGCTGGGGCAGCGAGTGTATTCGCCATTTCATTCAGGATATGTAAACGTCCTTCTTTGGCTTGGTCTAAGGCTTTTTCCAATAATTCATAAGACAAGCCTTCTATCTTAATATCCATCTGACAAGCACAAATACCTTTTTCCGTTCCAGTTACTTTGAAGTCCATATCTCCCAAAGCATCTTCATCGCCTAAGATATCCGTAAGGATGGCGTTTCTCTCTCCGTCTGAGATCATCCCCATTGCTATTCCAGAAACAGGTGCTTTTATCTTCACTCCACCATCCATTAAGGATAGAGAGCCTGCACAAACGGTAGCCATAGAAGAAGAACCATTAGATTCTAAAATATCCGTAACCAATCGAACCGTATATGGGAAACTTTCTGGCATCACTTGCTTTAAAGATCGACCTGCCAAGTTCGCATGTCCCACTTCTCGTCTTCCGGGACCTCTCATGGGTTTGGTTTCTCCAACTGAAAAAGCGGGGAAATTATAATGCATAATGAATCGCTCAAACGAATGATCTAATGCAGTATCAACCATTAACTGATCCAGTTTAGTTCCCAAAGTAAGTGAAGTTAGCGCTTGCGTCTCTCCCCTAGTAAAGATAGCGGAACCGTGTGCAGCAGGAAGATAATTTACTTCCGTCCAAATAGGTCGTACTTGGTTCAACTGTCTTCCATCTAATCGAACAGACTCAGCCATCACCATTTCTCGGATCACTTCTTTCTTTAGTTTTTCGTAGTATTTTTTTGCTTTATCCCCCTTCTCTTCCATATACTCCTCTCCCTTCTCTTCTAATAAAGTCTCCTTTAAGGATTCTTTGAGCGCTTTAAACTGTGTCTTTCGATCGTGCTTATTTAAAAAGCCTTTCGCAACCGTATATATTTTATCGTGTGCAAATGTTTTTATCCACGCTTTTAATTCCTCATCTACTTCTTCTACTGCTATCTCTCTTTTAGTAGTTGCTTTTTCTCCAACAAGATTTGCCAATGCTACTTGTGCTTGACATTGAACTTTAATCGCTTCATGGCCTACTTTAATGGCTTCTACCAACTCTGCCTCAGAACACTCTTTTGCTTCCCCTTCCACCATCATAATATTGTTCATATCCGCCGCTACAATTACTTCCAAAGTAGCATCTTTTACTGCTGTTCGACTTGGGTTGACTAGGTATTCCCCATTGATTTTAGCCACTCGTACCTCAGAGATAGGACTAGCAAAAGGAATATCAGAAACGGCAATAGCAGAAGAAGCAGCCAAAGCAGCATATGCATCTGGTAATTCTTCAGGATCTCCAGAAATCAAATTAATGATAACTTGGGTATCAAACATATAGCCATCTGGAAATAAGGGACGAATTGCTCTATCCACCAATCTAGAAGTTAAAATCTCATACTCCGATAATCTTGCTTCCCTTCTAAAAAAGTTGCCAGGGATACGACCCGCCGCTGCAAATTTTTCTTGATAATCTACAGAGAGTGGGAAAAAGCTTTGCCCTTCTCTCATTTCATGAGCAGATACTACCGAGCAAAAAAGCATGGTGTTGCCTATTTTAACAACCACAGAACCATCTGCCTGAGTGGCTAGTTTTCCTGTTTCAATAGTGACTTCCCTTCCATCAGGAAGATTAAAAGAAGTGCTAATTGGAGTTTGTGAACCCATTATTTAGTTTTTACTTTAAACGATAGACGTTTACACTTCAAGAGTAGTTCTTATGTGGTAGAATATCCTTTTGGATAAAATGCAACTTTTAGGTAAGCCATTCTTCAAAAAGACGGGAACCAGCTAGAATCATAAAACCAAAGTACCCTAATCTCGATGTACTGTGATAATCTTGAATTCTGATTTAAAAATTTAGGAAAGCCTTTTAGTCTTGGTAAAATAACTAATCCATATAGATTTTCAATTGTTTGATTCGACTCAAGGATAAGTACTCAATTTTGAATGAAAAATTTTGAATGGGCGATCGCCTTAAATCTTAGCATTTTCGTCCTATTACATCTCGTTTATTCAAAATTCAACATTGAGAACTTACACTCAAGGTGAAAAATCGATTGAAAATCAGCAAGTTAGATTTTACCGTTCCTTATTGAGTTTGTTAGAATTGAGTGTTTTTGTCAGCAGCCAATAATGGTCCTAGTTTTCTTCTGAGGGCTTTTGAGCCAACGCAATTCCTTGATTCAACAAGGAATATTTTACCCGATTTCAAACTCTAGATTAAGATTTCTTCTATTAGAAGAGCGTTTTTCCGCATTATCGGTACCACTTATACCGACTTTATATTTATTATGACCTTCTTATTTACTTCTTATAGTACGTTTCTGAATACAGAAGTGTTTCCCTTAAGAATTGAGGAAAACACATCTGTATGAGTAGAGAGAATAAGACCTCCCTCCGTTATTTCCGAATACCTAATTTCTCAATTAATTCACGGTATTTGGCAATATCTTTTTTGGCAAGATATTGTAATAACTTTCTTCTTTTACCAACCAATGTCAATAATCTTCTTCTACAAGAATGATCTTTATGATTCTTCTGTAAATGCTGAGACAAACCTTGGATTCGATAAGTAAAAAGTGCCACTTGACCTTCCACGGAACCTGTGTTTGTAGCACTACCTCCATGTTCTTGGAAAATCTCTTGGGTCTTTTCTTTCGGCAGATATACCGGCATTGTTATTCAATTTTTAAAGCATCCTTACTGTTAAAAATGCTTTTGTTACCAATAGTAATCTTATAGATTAGTTATAGCGGCTACAAAGGTACATATTTCACTTGGTTTTTAAAAGGCTTTTAGAAAGGCCGTTATATGGACCGTTGTTACTATCAAATTGGAACCATTCCTTACAAAAAGAGGTAAATTTGCGCCTTCTGTAAAAGCTCTTTGGGAGTCCTAGTGGCAGATGGATAGGAGGTTTCTTTGTTAATAGTGCGTTAAACTGTCAAAAGGGCAGGATTATTAGATATGGTATTACGTTTGTAATAAGAAAGAAGTAGAAAATTAAAGGCGAATCTATGAAGAAGCAATATATGGTAGAGTTTGAACTACCCGAAGAATTTTCGAAAGAATTTATCAGTTTGATACCTGCTCAAAAGGAAAAGGTGAGCCAGTACTTTAATAAAGGTTGTTTAAAATCTTATGCCCTGGCGAATGATCGATCCGTGCTGTGGGCGGTTTTTCTCGGAGAGTCTGAATTTGAAGTTTTAGAATTAATAGCGGAATTCCCGCTGGCTCAGTATATGACTCCTTTTATTTCTGAATTAATGTTTCATAATAATGATAGCCATGTGATGCATTTTTCTTTGAATTGACGGGTTGCGAGTGAACTGGTTGCGAGTTGCCTGTTATACAAAAAAAACTATTTTTAAGTAGTCTGACAAAAATAAGTTAACAACTTTGCTTTTCAGTTGATTGATTATTAATTACTGATTATTAGCTAATTAGGCGTGTTCAGTAGCGTCTGGAAAATAATTAATAATCAATAATTAATAATGTCACACTACT
>CALJIQ010000208.1 GCA_937973995.1 uncultured Saprospiraceae bacterium | reverse complement strand
TAAGTAGTCTGACAAAAATAAGTTAACAATTTTGCTTTTCAGTTGATTGATTATTAATTACTGATTATTAGCTAATTAGGCGTGTTCAGTAGCGTCTGGAAAATAATTAATAATCAATAATTAATAATGTCACACTACTTACTCATTCAAAATTATTCATTCAAAATGGAGGACTCATTAACACTCTTCTTTTTTAATTAAAAAATAGCCTATTACATGAATAATTTAGTAAAGTATTTTTGGACAATTCCCCTATTGCTCCTCGTTGCTTGTGGTGCAGACCAACAAGCAGCAAGTGAAAGCAAAACGAACACTGTTAAAGATACTCCCATCGCAGCCGCAGAAATTGACCAATCGCTCACCCTTCCTGCCAACTTTACGGCAAATGTAGTGGCTGAGGCAACTGGAAGAGCTAGACAAATGGCGGTTCATGAGAATGGAGATATTTATGTCCAATTAGGTAAAGTGACGGATGATAATAAAGGAATGGTTGCGTTAAGAGATACCAATGGCGATTCTAAAGCAGATGAGGTAGCTTATTTTGGGGATCATCCAGGGACGGGGATGGCTATTTATGACGGTCATTTATATTGTACTTCTCCAGATCAGGTCTTTCGATATCCTTTAAAAGACGGACAATTAATACCAGAGGAAGCAGACAAAGTGTTGATTGTAGGTGGTTTTCCCAAACAAAATCAGCATGATGCTAAGTCTCTCACTTTTGATGGAAACGGACATGTATATGTGAATGTAGGGGCACCTTCAAATGCCTGCATGACGGAAGCGCGTACAAAAGGCTCACCTGGGCAAGACCCTTGTGCTCAACTAGAGTGGCAGGCTGGAATTTGGCAGTTTGATGCCAAGAAACCAGCTCAAACCCAGAAAAAAGATGGTGTTCGCTATGCCACTGGAATCCGCAACGGTATGGCGTTGGATTGGAACTTCCAGACCAATAGCCTGTACGCCATGCAGCATGGACGGGATCAGTTTGCCACTTTCTTTCCTGAGTTATTTACGGATAAAGAGAGTGCAGAATCTCCCTCTGAGGAATTTTTTCAAATTGACAAAGGAGATGACTTTGGCTGGCCTTATTGTTATTATGAATGGAGAGAAGGAAAAAAACTATTAAGTCCCGAATATGGAGGAGATCGTAAAAAAACGGGTCGTTGTGCTAACAAAAAAGACCCCATTTTAGGCTTTCCTGGGCATATGGCCCCTAACGATCTACTGTTTTATACAGGAAACCAATTCCCTGAACGCTATAAAAATGGTGCATTCATCGCTTTTCATGGCTCCTGGAATAGAGCACCCGAGCCACAGAAAGGCTATTTTATCGTATTTGTCCCCTTTAAAGAGGGACAACCGTATGGTGATTGGGAGGTTTTTGCAGAAGGATTTTCTGGTCGTGAACTAGTGAAAAGTCCTAGTGATGCTAAGCATCGACCGATGGGATTGGCGCAGGGACCAAATGGTGCATTATATGTATCTGATTCGGTGAAAGGAAAGATTTGGAAGGTGACTTATAATGGTTAACAAAGTTAATGTTGAATGTTGAATGATGAATTTTGAATGATTCGCATGGGACATTCAAAATTCAAAATTTATCATTCAAAATTATTAAACCACCATTTTGTCCAAAAAAATCATCTATCCTACGTATATTTAAACCGAATTGCTCTAAAAAGTTGACTTCCTTTTTTACATTTGCAATTTCCATGTTTAAATTTGGAAGCTTTTTGATGTTATTTTCTGACAGCGAAGCGGTCTGATCTCTATTTAAATTACGAACAAAACTGAAATTATTCCAACAATGAGATTGATTATCAACCTTATTTTATTAGCTCTTGTGGCTTTTTTAGTGTATTTGCTGGTTCAAAGTATTCGGGAGCCCATTGCTTTTAAAGCGGAAAAGGACCGTAGAGAAACTGCTGTAGTAGACCAATTGATGAAGATTCGACAAGCCCAGGAGATATACAGAAGTTGCAATACCGAAGGCGCTTTTGCAGGATCTTGGGATGATTTAAAAACGACTCTTCAAACAGGTCGCATTCCGTTTATTAAAGTAATTGGTGACCCTGATGATCCGAACTTTGAAGGGGAAATAACGTATGATACTTCATATGTTGCAGCTGCTGATTCCGTAAGGTCTCTTGGCTGGAATATAGATTCATTACAATATATCCCTTATAGTGGTGGTAAATCCTTTGATATTAAAGCAGATACGCTCTCTTATCAAAAGACTTTGGTAAACGTAGTTGAAGTCGGAACATCACGAAAGAGCTTTATGGGTAAATATGCTAGTCCTGAGTATAGAAGATACGATGTAGCATATGAACCTAATAGTGTCATTAAGTTTGGGGATATGAATAAACCAAACCTATCTGGAAATTGGGAAAGATAAGTACAGAGATATATAAATCTTCTTTTACTAAAAATAATGCAGACCAATACAAACTGTCCATCCTCTTTGGGGTGGACAGTTTGTCTTATAGTATCTGTAGCTCTTCCAAAGAGCTTTTGGTGCTTAAAAAGATAGATTTTGAAGAAAACCCTTCCTTATTCTCTTTATCCAAACAATTGGAGCACCTCTTCCAGCAAGAGGAGCATTTAAACCTACCTTTTCAATCTGTTTCTATACAATGGATTGCACCGCATTTTACCATCATTCCCAACAAGCTGTATAGCTCTGAGGATATCAAGCAATATTTGATTCCATTAAAAGAATCTCCAGCAGAAGAGGAAAAATATGCAGCTGATAGATTGGCTTCCGTTAATGCTCACTTGATTTATTCCATTCCAGCAGCCACTAAACAACTGTTGAATCAACAGTTTTCAAGAAATTATCAATTAAAACATAGTTTTACGTCTCTGATAGAAGAATTTAGCCGTCAGGCTGGAAGTGGGAAAGAAGTGTTTTTGAATATAAGAGATTATTCGCTGCAAGCCTTCTTTTTTGATAATAAGGAACTGATTTTTGTCAATCAATTTACCTTTCAATCAGAGAAGGATTTTCTTTATTATGTGTTGTTGATATATGACCAGTTTAAGCTCAATCAAATGGAAGTGCCTTTAAAAATTGCTGGTACTTTATCTAATGACTCTATGATTTATAATCAATTGTATCGCTATATTCGGCATATCTCTTTTATTCACTTACCCATCATTTTTCAGTCAGATTTAGACTTAAAAGAGCATCCAGAACATTTGTTTTTCGATGTTCTTCATACGGCTTAAGTAATCGGACGCAGATTATTAATCATACAGGGTGCAACCGCCGTTTGATGTAGGAAGAAATGTGCCTTTAGGTACATCCTGTTGGTAGAAAAAGAATGGATATCGTTTTTATCCGTGCCTTTAGGTACGGTATGTGAGCATTATGAAAGCACATGCCGTACCTAAAGGCACGGGAAGAACTCGTTTTATCCAATTGCTACCAACATGTCGTACCTAAAGGCACGAAAGAAGTACATCAAACGGCGGTTACACCCATCATACTATGATTGATAGTTGTGTTAGCACTCTTGGTGCTAACATAACTCTATAAGTCAACCAACTTATGTTAGCACCAAGAGTGCTAACACAAGATTTATTCAACCTCTATTGAGAATTTACCATATAAATTCATAAGTAGCTAATAATCAATCACTAATAATTAATAATTCTTTTTTCCGTGATTCTATTCTATACAACTTCCATTCAAGGTAATCATGTCCTATTGGAGGCAGAGGAAGCTAGGCATTGTACACAGGTGTTGCGTAAAAGTGTTGGGGATATTATCCATGTAGTAGATGGGAAAGGAGTTTTGTATGAATCAAAAATTATTGAAATAAAGAAAAAGGCTTGTTTAGCGGAAATTCTCAGCACAACTCCTAATTTTAATACTAGAACCTTTCACCTACATTTGGCCATTGCCCCTACCAAAAATATGGACCGATTAGAGTGGTTGGTGGAGAAGGCTACAGAGATAGGCATTAGTGAGATTACTCCTATTGTATGCCACCATTCTGAGCGTAGAAAGCTGCGGATAGACCGTTTGGAGAAGAAGGCATTATCCGCTATGAAACAATCCTTAAAGGCGGAGTTGCCGATTATTCACGAGTTGACTTCTTTTAAAGATGCAATTGCTTCTTCCAAAGAGAATACCATCCGATTAATAGCACAAGGCAATCAAAATAAGCGTATCCAAAACAACTACATTGCCGGACAACCCGTTTATATACTAATCGGTCCAGAAGGGGATTTTTCAGAAAAGGAACTCCAATTGGCAGCAGCAGCTGGTTTTCAGGGGGTACATTTAGGAAAAAGCCGCCTTCGAACGGAAACAGCAGGCTTGGTGGCTTGCCATACCTTGAATTTGTTAAATCAACAGGATTGAGGCATATATTTTGAAGGTTTTAGGTATCGGACACCTTGGAGGTGTTCTGTACCTGAAAAGACCTACTTCATCAACGATTATCAATAAATGAAAAAAATAGTATTACTTCTTGTCGGGATGGCATTTATTTCTTTTGGATTTGTGATTAACGCCTCCTCCAATCCCCAATCGCCCTTAAAACTAGCCTTGCTCAAATACAATGGTGGTGGAGACTGGTATTCCAATCCTACGGCATTACCCAACTTGTCCAGATTTTGTAATCAGCACTTAGGAACCAATCTCGATCCAGATTATGCTACGGTGGAAGTGGGTAGTGCAGAAATATTCAATTACCCTTTCATTCATATGACTGGGCATGGGAATGTGGTCTTTTCTAATGCAGAGGCAGAAAATTTAAGAAACTATCTTTTAGCAGGAGGCTTCTTGCATATTGATGATAACTATGGGTTGGATCCTTATGTGCGGACTGCGATGAAAAAGGTTTTTCCAGAACAGGAATTGATCGAGTTACCCTTTGAGCATCCTATTTATCGTCAAAACTTCACTTTTAAAAATGGCTTACCCAAAATTCACAAGCACGATGATAAAGCAGCCCAAGGATTTGGTATCTTGCACGAAGGTCGCCTAGTCTGCTACTATACCTATGAAACAGATTTAGGAGATGGCTGGGAAGATCAAGAAGTACATAAAGACCCAGAAGAACTTCGGCAAAAATCTTTACAGATGGGGTCTAATATTGTGCAGTTTGCTTTTGGACAGTAGAACAAACTTTAGTTATTGATATGCTCTTCTATGCTGGTATAATGAAATTCCAACCAATATATCTACTATTACTACTGATAGTCTTTTTGGGATGCTTAGACACCATAGATTTTAAGCGTCCTGATACGATAGAGAATGGAATTGCCATACAAGGTAAACTAACAAAAGGGAATCCTAGTACCATTAGGGTGACTATTCGAGAATTGTTTAACTTCAAAGAAAGAGACGGATTTTTGAATGCAAAATCGGTTGTTTTACAAGATGAACGGGGAAACGAAACAACTATATCATCTTCTAGAGAAGGAGTTCATGAACAAGAATTAACGGATTTTCCAATAGACTATGGAGTTGGCTATAAAGTGATCGTTACCACCTTTGATAATCGCACTTTTGAGTCCAGTTTTGAAAGCATCTTATCCGTACCAACCCCCGAAAAACTAGAACCTAAATTTGTAGAAAGAGAAAGGATCACTAGAAAAGGAAGAAAAGAATTAATAGAAGTACTTTCCTTCAATATCTCCACACCTTTAGCAAGTCAACAAGACGAACCAAATAGCAGAATATTATGGGAATTAGTCAGTACTTATAAATTAACGGATGACGATCTTAAGATTTGCTACGTTGATTTGCCTCCCTTCAAAAATTACATTCCTTTTGATGGTACTACTTCTTCTTCCTCCAAAGTAGAAGATATGTTGTTATTTGAAACACTTCCATTGTCTATCTTTTCAGAAGGTTATTATTTTAGTGTTTTGCAGCAATCGCTCTCTGAAACTGCTTTCGCGTATTGGTCGCAGGTAAATATTATCAATAATCGGACAGGTACTTTTTTTGAACCGCCCATCGGAAATATTACCTCTAATTTCTTTAATGTGGATAATCGGGAAGCCGCTACCTTTGGGTTCTTTTATGCTACAGAAGAAAAAATAATTAGAACTTATATTCCGCCTGAGCTAGTTGGAAATCCAACTAAGTCTTGCCCTTGTGATTGTTTCTTTACGGAAGGTGCTCGTTTTGATAAACCTTCTTGGTGGGTGGAATAAGGAAGAGAATTCCTACTAAGACAACTGATATTGTCAATACTGAAATGCCTATCTTTGCAGTCGCCTAGAGATAGGCATTTTTATTAGGTATCAATGCTCTTTTGCAAGCTCTGCAAAATGGGAATTTTTGAGACATGGTTTATAAAAAATGGTTTTGCAAAACCATTTTTTATAAACCATGCCTCAAAAGAACCTATTGCGAGACGCCGAAGGCGGCGAGCAATCCTAAAGTGACAAAGTAGAGTTAAGTAGTAATCCTTGTAGTAAAGTAGATTAATAGTAATATGAAACTATCCCTAAATTGGTTAAAAGATTACACCAATATTGACTTAAACCCACAGAAAGTAGGAGAGATATTGACTGACATAGGACTAGAAGTAGAAGGCGAAGAAGAAGTGGAAAGTGTCCCCGGTGGATTAAAAGGATTAGTAGTAGGAGAAGTGAAAGAATGTGGCAAGCATCCCAATGCAGATAAACTGTCCTTGACGAAGGTGACGGTAGGCGGAGAGACAGACTTACAAATTGTCTGTGGCGCCCCCAATGTAGCAGCAGGGCAGAAGGTCGTAGTAGCTACGATTGGGACACTATTACATCCAATAGAAGGCGATCCCTTTAAAATTAAAAAAGGAAAAATAAGAGGTGAAGCATCGGAAGGGATGTTATGTGCAGAAGATGAAATAGGAATTGGAAACGACCATGCAGGGATTATCATTTTGCCAGAAGAAACGAAAGTGGGGACCCCCGTTAGAGATTTTTTTCAATTAGAAACCGATTATGTATATGATATAGGGTTAACGCCTAATCGTTCAGATGCTACTAATCATTTAGGGTCGGCAAAGGACTTGGCAGCTGCCTTGAAAATTAATTATGCGCATGATGGTCAAGTGAAAATGCCGTCAGTGGATGATTGGAAAGTGGATAGTCAAGACTTACCGATTGAGGTGGTCGTGGAGAATACGGCTGCTTGTCCAAGATACTCCGGAGTATGTATTAAGAATGTAACCATTGGTGAATCCCCAGAATGGTTGAAGAAGCGATTGGTTGCAGTTGGCGTACGGCCTATTAGTAATGTAGTAGATATTACCAACTTTGTATTGCATGAATTGGGACAACCATTACACGCTTTTGATTATGATAAGATTTCGGGTAAAAAGATAATTGTAAAAAACTTACCAAGTGGCTCGAAATTCAAATCCTTAGATGAGGTAGAGCGAACTTTAAAGGATACGGATTTAATGATTTGTGATGGAGATGCTAAAGGCATGTGTATCGCAGGGGTGTTCGGTGGAATTAATTCAGGAGTGAAGGAGGATACCAAAAATATTTTCTTAGAATCTGCTCATTTCCATGCTAAGTCAACTCGTCGAACTAGTTTCTCTCATGATTTGCGGACGGATGCCGCCAAAGTATTTGAAAAAGGGAGCGACCCTAATATAACCGTTTTCGCCTTAAAGCGAGCAGCCTTATTGATTAAGGAATTAGCGGGAGGAGAAATTGCTTCAGATATTATTGATATTTACCCAACGCCTATTCAGCCCTTGCAAATTACCGTGGCTTATGCAAATGTAAATCGGTTGATAGGAGTGGATATTGCAAAAGATAGCGTGCATGCTATTTTGGAGGCAATGGAAATGGAAATTGTGGAATCTTCCAAGGATTTCTTCACCGTAGCTGTCCCTACCAATAAAGCAGATGTTACTAGAGAAGCGGATGTAATAGAGGAGATTTTAAGAATCTTTGGTTTTAATAAAGTGCCGATTCCTACGCAGGTAAAAAATTCTGTAGTAGCCAGTAAACGACCTAGCCCACAATCGCTTCGAAATACCGTTAGCGATTATTTAGCAGCCAATGGCTTCAATGAAATAATGGCCGTGTCTTTGACACAATCCAAATATCATGAGACCTTATTGCCAGTAGCGAAAGAGCAATTGGTGTTTGTTAATAACACCTCTAATGTACATTTGGACATTATGCGACCTACGATGCTCTTCAGTGGGCTAGAGGCTATTGTGCATAATCAAAATCGCCAACAACCCAATCTTCCGTTATTTGAATTTGGAAAAACCTACTTTACCAAAGAAGAAGGTGGACATAAAGAAAGCCAACATCTAAGTTTATACTTAACAGGGCAAAAGCAAACGGAGAATTGGCAAGCGAATAGCAAGGACACGGTTGATTTTTATACGCTTAAAGCCTTTGTAACCAATGTGTTGCATCGATTGGGGCTTGCCAAGTTTCAAGAAGAAAAGCTAAGGGATGAGGTGTATTCAGTAGGCTACCGTTATTTTAGAGGACAGCAAGCATTGGCGAGTTTTGGTAAAGTGCAATCTAGTATTTTAAAGGGGATGGGTATTAAAAATCCTGTTTTTTATGCGGATATTAATTTTGATTCCCTTTTAAAGGCAACTAAAAAGCACAAGATACAGTATGACGAATTGAATAAATTCCCAACTGTCCGCCGGGATTTGGCACTTGTTATTGATAATAGCGTTACTTTTGGGGATATTGAAAGAGTCGCCCGAAAGACGGTTAAGAAAAATCTTCAAGCCATTAATTTATTTGATGTGTATCAAAATGAAGAGCAGTTAGGCCCTAATAAAAAGTCCTACGCTGTCAGCTTTATTTTTGAAGATAAGACTAAAACCTTGAAAGACAAGGAGGTAGATAAAGATATGAATCGTTTGATAGAGGCTTATGAGGGAACTTTAGGTGCACAGATACGGCGGTAAGTGTTTGAAAATGGGTTAGAGTTTGTCTCTGCCTATACCCAAACATCCACTCAAACTTAAAATCATGGACGTCTTTTTAAAGTTAGATGAAATCAAAGAGAAAATTAAGCGGCTATCATTCAATGTGGAAGAATTACGTTCAGAAAACTTAACTTTAAGCCGAGAAAACCAGATATTACACAAAAAATTGTCAAAAAAAGACGCTGAGGTTCGATTTTTGAAGTCTCAGTTAACTAACTATAAAGAAAAACTAGACGATCAAGTGTTCGGAAAAACACTAGAAGAAGAGGTTAGATCGTGAGGTAGGGTACTAGGTGAGATAAATGAGAAGCTCAAAAAGTAATCTGACAAGGAGTAAAGAGGGGCATGAGTTGTGAAATAATACATGACCTAATAAATAGAATTATTCTACACCCCGAGTCTTGTCATTTTTCAAAATCATTTATCGTTCATTTTAAGCAATGGAAGTGCAAGAGGACATGATACGCATAACAGTAGTAATAGCTGGACGTCCGTATCCCTTAAAAATAAACCCAAAGGATGAGCCGATTGTCCGTAAAATAGTCAATCAGGTAAATGCAAGGGTGCAACAATTCCAACAAACATACAAGAAGGACAAACAAGATTTGTTGGCAATGACGCTTTTAACCTATGCAATGGATTTGCATAAGGCGAATATAAAAACCGCTTCCGAGTTACCCACCCAATCACTTTCTAACGACATCCAAGAACTGGATACTTTGGTAGAGGCATTACTAGAAAAATCTGTAGTAGAGTAAAAAGATGCTTACCATAGCGGAATGCTCGACCTAGATCATAGTCAATGTTCTATTAGGAATAGTAAATTGGTCATCAACCTAGCCTTTTGCTAGTCACCAATTGCTACTCACCAAACCACTCTTCTTCCATCTTATTTTATTATAAATAGTAGGAATACAACTGGTATTTTTTATGTCGTCTGTTTACATCAGTTCATTACTACAAATCTTATGTATTATGGATCCAATTACTGGAATAATAGGCTTAGTGGTCGGTGCAGTCATTAGTTTTTTTGCCGCTAAATCTATGGGAGCTAAAGCTAGTCAAGGCAAGATTGAAGAAATGAATCAGAAAGCTGATTTAATTGTCAAAGAAGCAAGACTTACTGCTAAACGCTTGGAAGATGAAGGAAAGCTGAAGGCAGATAAAATGATTGGCAAGGCAGAACAAAAGAATGAGAGCATCAAGCGAAAAAAGATTCAAGAAGCGAAAGATCGCTTTGCTAAATTGAAAACGGATTTTGAATCACAAAAGTCGCAGCATAAAATCTCTATGAAAGAACTAGAGATGGAAGCAAAGACTTTGAAAAAAGAAATAGAGCAACAAGAGTCTACGTTGAAAGAAAAACTAGATTCTTTTGAACTGCGTAAGCAAGAAATCGAGCATCAAGAAACAGAGATTCAAACGCTAAGAGGGAATTTGGATAAGCAATTAAAAATAGTTGCGAAGAAGAAAGAAGAATTAGACGCTGCTAACGAAGAAAGAATACAAGCCCTAGAAAACATTGCTAAACTAAGCCAAACGGAGGCAAAAGAACAATTGCTAGATGCGATCAAAGCAAAAGCAGAAAATGATGCGTTAGCATTGGTGAAGGACACGGTGGCAAATGCTAAGGCGAACGCTAATAAAGAAGCGAAGAAAATAGTTATCCAAACCATTCAAAGAATGTGTGCGGAATACACTATTGAAAATACGGTTTCTGTTTTTAACCTAGATTCGGATGATCTAAAAGGACAAATTATTGGTAGAGAGGGTAGAAATATTAGAGCATTAGAAGCGGCTACAGGGGCAGAGATCGTAGTGGATGATACACCCGAAGCTATTGT
>CALJIQ010000207.1 GCA_937973995.1 uncultured Saprospiraceae bacterium | reverse complement strand
CCCTAGATTGCATCTAGGGCCATTCGTTTTCAATCCCTTTGGGATTATACCAGCGATCCCTCCAACGAACTAAAATTTGTGGAAAACTAAGTTATCAAACCCGCTTATTCCTAGCCTATTTCCATTATTTTTGTAGGATATGAGATTGCGAACACTAGAAATAAAAGGCTTTAAGAGTTTTGCCGATCAAACCGTCATTAATTTCAATGAAGATGTGATTGGCGTAGTAGGTCCGAATGGGTCGGGGAAATCCAATATTGTGGATGCTATCCGTTGGGTATTAGGGGAGCAAAAGAGTAAACAACTGCGGTTGGATAAGATGACCAGCGTCATCTTCAACGGAACGAAAAAACGGAAATCCAGTGGGGCTGCTTCTGTGTCCTTGACCTTTGAAAACACCAAAAATCTTCTTCCTACCGAGTATTCCGTTGTTACCATTACCAGAATTTTATACAGAAGTGGCGAAAGTGAGTATCGGCTAAATAATGTTACCTGCCGCTTAAAAGATATTACCTCCTTGTTTTTGGATACAGGGATTGGCTCCAATTCCTATGCCATCATTGCCTTAAATATGGTGGATGAGTTGCTCAATGATAAAGAGAATGCCAGAAGGCGGATGTTTGAGCAAGCAGCGGGTATTTCCAAATATAAGCGACGGAAGCACCAAACCCTGAACAAACTAAAAAATACGGAAGCCGATTTAGAGCGGATAGAAGATTTATTATTTGAAATAGATGGCAACTTAAAAACCTTAGAAAAACAAGCCAAACGAACCCAAAAGTATTACGAACTCAAGGCACAATATAAAGAACTAAGCCTCGAATTAGCCATATTTCAAACCTCCTCTTATAAAGATGACTATCAATCGCTCAACACCAAACTCACTCAAGAACAAGATAGCTTTAGACAATTAGAAGTATTCTCTCGTCAGATGGAAGCAAAGATCGAAGAGGAAAAAAGACAAAATGTTGATTACGAGAAAAACTTATCTGAGCGACAGCGAGATTTAAATGAGTTAGTGAACCATATTCGAGAGCAGGAAAATGAAAAACGGATACTGGAACAACGCAGTTCCTTTACGAAGGATAATCAGGAAAAATTAACTAGTGAGATAAGCATTGCTAAAAGTAGAATTGAGCAACTGAGCCAAGAAGTCTTAACCTATCGCTCTAGATTCAAGGAAGCAACAGACGAAGAAGAAACCGTGCAATTAGCATTAGTGGAGTCTGAAAAAGAATTGGCTCAAATCCGAGAAAATCACTCCTCTTTAAAAACGGATTTAGACCAATATTTAGAAAGTCAGCAGGCACTTGAAAAGGAAATATTTGAATTAGAAAAACAACGAGCGATCAATGATAATCAATTAGGTTCTTTAGGAAGTACACTCGATCTGGATAAGCAAGAAATAGCAGGAAGACAAGGAGAGATTATCAGTCTACAAAGCAAGATCGTTCAACTAACGCAAAAGACGAATTCCCAACAACAACTCGTCGAGGAGTTAGAGGTAAAGGAGCAAACGCGGCAAAAAGAGGTAGAAAAAACAGAACAAGAGATAGAGGAATTGAACGAGAAAATTGCAGGCATCAGCAGAAAGCTAGATGCTAAGCAAAATGAATTTAAGCTCACCAAAAGTATGGTAGATAATCTGGAAGGCTTTCCAGAATCTATCAAATTCTTATCTAAAAATAAAGATTGGGACAAGCAAGCGCCCTTGTTATCGGATGTTATTTACGTGAAAGAAGACTTTAGAGTCGCTATTGAAAATTATCTCGATCCCTATCTCAATTATTATGTGGTGGATAATTTAGAAGCTGCCTTTGAGGCGGTTAAATTATTGCACCATAGTCAGAAAGGAAAGGCGAATTTCTTTTTATTAGATGCCTTTGAAAGTTTTGTAGCTCCGTTGACCCAATACGGCACCGCAGCAAGGGCTACGGACTTGGTAGAAGTAGAGCCTAAGTTTCAAAAATTGTGCAACTACTTGTTGTCCAATGTCTTTATGGTAAAGGAAGGGATCAACCAAATTCCCGAATCAATTAAAGACCAAAACATCGTTATTCTCTCCCAAGGAGGTAGTTTTATCAAACGACGATTTAGTTTGTCGGGTGGTTCGGTAGGCTTGTTTGAAGGAAAGAAAATTGGTCGAAAGAAAAACTTAGAAGTATTAGAGAAAGCAATAGAAAAACTAGATCGGCAAAGAGATCAATTAACCACTGAGTTATTGGAGTTGAAATCGAGCTTGGAGGAATTGAAAGGGAATGCTGGTCAAACCACCATTGATACGGAACGACAGTTGTTAAATGAAATTACCCAACAAAAGGTATCTATCTCCACCCGTTTAGAGAACTTTGAATCCTTCGCTAGAGAAGTGACGGAGAAAATTCAAAATAACGAGTTTCGAATTACAGAATTGACGGAGGGCAATAAATTAATTGCTAGAACTTTAGACGATAAGAAAACCATAGCTACGGAAGCGAAGAATAAATTATCAGAAACCGACTCCAATTATAGAGCGATAGCAGAAGCACTTGGTGCTGCTTCGGAACAATTCAATGAAAAGAACATCGCTTATATTCGACAGCAAAATCTGGTTCAAAATATCGAACAAGAATTACAGTTCCGAGAAACACAAATCAAAGATTTAGAAAATAAACTTTCTCAAGATAGTACTACTGTGGAATCGGCGTCCAAAGAAATGGTCGAAATCGTAGAGAAAGTACAATTGATAGAAAGTCAGTTAAAAGAACAATACCTAGTAAGAGAGGAAAAAGCTAAAACCCTTTCTTCGGCAGAACAAGATTTTTTCAAGGCGAGAGGATCCATCAACGAATTGGAAGATCAGCTTAGAAACAACAATCGTAAATATCAAAATACCCAATCGCTAATCACAGAGTTAAAAGATGCTTTTAATGAATTGAAATTGAATATGTCCTCTATTGGGGAGCGAATCAAATTGGAGTTCCAAATGGATATTCAAGAGGTCTTGGATAAAGAACCCAATCCAGAATTAAATCGAGAAGAGTTAGAGTCCAAAGTGGAACGAATGAAAAAACGCCTCGATAACTATGGAGATATTAATCCACTAGCGGTAGAAGCCTATAATGAAATTAAAGAACGCTATGACACCATCATCACCCAAAGAGATGATATTGTCAATGCCAAAAATTCCTTAATAGAAACCATTGCGGAGATTGAAAATACCGCTACGGATCAATTTATGGAAGCCTTCGAGAAAGTAAGAACCTACTTTATAGATGTCTTCCAAAGTCTTTTCTCAGAAGGCGATCAATGCGATTTATTATTAACCAATCCTGAAAGTCCGCTGGACTCTCCTATTAATATAAC
>CALJIQ010000206.1 GCA_937973995.1 uncultured Saprospiraceae bacterium | reverse complement strand
TTATGTAAATTCTCCTGTTCGGTCTGATCCAAATTTGCCTTTGGGTGGGTATAAGCAGTCGGGAATTGGACGAGAATTGGGGAAGACGGGGGTGTATAATTATACGACTTTGAAGTCTGTGAATATTGTGTTTTGATGGTAGCCTAACTCTACTTAAAAAAGGGATTTTGAGAAACTAGGTGTCGGACACTTATAATAATACGAATCACCAGTTGAACAGTGAACTCCCCCCAGCCCCCTCTTAAAAGAGGGGGAGTTTCCTCCGTTACCAATATTTTTGTTTCGGAGGAGACTCCCTCCCTTTTTAAGATTAGCGTTTGCTTTTACCTAGAGGTAAAAAGAGCATAGCAAAAGGTTGGGGTGGGTTATCTATCGAATTAGTATACTTTTTATTCAACTGCCGATTGGCATTAATGCTTATTCAAAATAAGAAAACTCCGTTCCATCATACCGATATGCGCCCTTCAAACTTCCCAACCAGATCAAACCCGCTTTATCCTCTACTATTCCAAAAAACATATTTTCTTCTGTTTTAATGGTCGAAGCAATCGCCTTCTCAAAGTTCAATGGCTTTACCTCATATCGAGATAATACCCATTCCCCTCTATAAGCCCCTTCTGAACTAGTCCAAATATTTCCTTTTTGATCTTCGTAGATATAGCCTATAAAATTTTGGGTATAATTGAGAAAGTCAATTCCATCAAACCGCCAAAGCCCATCATTCCCCCCCAGCCACATATTGCCATCTCTATCTTTAATAATCTTTCGAACATTTGTAAATGGTTTTCCGGATGGGGTGATAATTTCGGTAAATATTTGCCCATCATACCAGTAAGCCCGTCCCCTAGTACCAATCCAAAATTTTCCAGAGCGGTCTTCCATAATGGAATTGACATCTGTATTGAGTAATCCTTGTTCCCTAGTAAGATTTGTAAAAGTAGAACCATTGTATTGACTAATACCGCTTTCCGTACCAAACCATATCACCCCCTTTCGATCTTCATACAGGTTCGTCACTCGGTCATTCGCCAAGCCATCCGCAGTTGTATAATTGGTAAAGGTAGTACCATCATAGTGATACACTCCTGCCCCAATAGTTGCCACCCATAAATGACCTTTTTGATCCTCTAATAGATCAAACGCCCGATACCGTCTTAGTCCTTCTTGATTGGTAATATTCGTAAAAGTGGAACCGTCGTATCGAATCAACCCTTCCCAAGTGGCTAACCAAATATTTCCTTTGCGATCTGCTAAAATATTTCTTGTAATGTTTTGTGGTCCTTTTGTGGTGGTGATGGTTTCGGTGGGTGTGAAATAGGGATCGAAATCTTTTGGTTTGCTAGGATTTGAACTTGGTATCTCTATTGTCTCCTTGGTTGGCTCGGATTGCTTCCTTTCTTTAGTATTTACACAGCTAATGAAAAGGATAAATAGTACACTTAATGGTAAGGCTTTTTTCATAACACGGAGTATTGTCTTTCCAATTTTTAGAAATAGATGTTACTATTCATTATCTTACCCTACATTACCCAACAAAATATAAATTAACAGGGTAATAAAAATTAATATTCCGCCTAAAGATTTAGCATACTTCCAAGGCACCAATTCCACCGCTCCAACATCTTGAATCGTAAAAGGGTTTTTTCTTGGATAGCGCAGAGACACTACATGCATCACGATAATATTTAGTATAAATTCTATTCCCCAAATATGTACAAAATGCAATTCTACTTTTAACACATAATCCATGACAATATAAAAAATCAATCCGAAAATCAAGCCCGCTTTTGCGCCAATAGCAGATACTTTTGGGAAAAAAAATCCGGCTAAAATTACAGTTGCCATAGGAATAAAAAAGATGCCATTTAATTGTTGGAGCAATTGGTATAAGCCATCTGGGGCCTTGGCCACAAATGGCGCAATGCTGATGGCAAAAATGGCCAAGACCGTAGAAGAGGCTCGTCCCATCCAGACCAATCTTTGCTCATCCGCTTTAGGGTCTATATATCGTTTATAAATACCTAAACTAAATACAGTAGCGGCACTATTCAAGGCACTATTAAAAGTACTAAGGACGGCGCCCATCACCACCGCTACAAAAAAGCCAGTCATCCAAACAGGTAGTACTTTTTTTAAGAGTAGAGGATAAACCGTATCAGGATCATCATACAAGGATTCTCCGAAATAATAAAAGCCTATGATGCCCGGTAAGACGACTACAATGGGAATTAAAATTTTTAGCACCCCAGTAAACAATAGACCTTTTTGCGCCTCTTTCAAACTAACCGCCCCCAATGCTCGCTGAATAATAGACTGGTGCATCGTCCAAAAATAAAGTTGGTTAATAATCAAACCAGAGAACAAAACATTAAAAGGAAGGATCGCTTCTCTCGCGCCGAGACCAACGGAGGGTTCATTACTGATGACAGAAAATTTTTGAGGGGCATGATTAACTACTTTTGTCAAACCTGCCCAAATACTACCTTCTCCAATATCCCATAATGCCAAGAGGGGAACCGCCAAGCCTGCTATTAATAAGCCATAGCCATTGATGGTATCTGTATGTGCCACCATTTTCAAGCCACCAAATATGGCATATATCGCTCCGAGGATACCCACCACCAATACCGTCAACCAAAGCCCTTGCTGCTTGGAGATTTGTAATAAATCGGAAATTTCAAAGATGCTTTCTATATTAATCGCCCCTGTGTATAAGACGATCGGTAACAAGGTAAAAACAAAGGATATAATGAGCAGAAAGGCGACGATGGTTCTAGTAAATCCATCAAAACGTTTTTCCAAAAATTCGGGGATGGTCGTCAATCCCATTTTTAAATAACGAGGAATAAAATATAAGGCTGCCGCCACCAATGCCAAGGCAGAGGTCACTTCCCAAGCGATGATGATCGCCCCATTTTTATAGGAAGATCCATTCATACCGATTAGATGTTCGGTTGAAATATTGGTCAATAGCATGGACCCTGCAATTACCACACCTGTCAAACTTCTTCCTCCCAGAAAAAAGCCATCTTTAGAATTTAAACGATCTTTTCGCAATTGCCAAGTAGCATATAGGGCTACAAAAAGCGTAAAGGTTATAAAGCTAATAAATTGAAGCATCTTGTTGGTTTTCGTTTTGTTGGTTTTCGTTTTGTTGGTAAGTGTGTAGTTCCCGCTAAGTCACGCTAAGGTTTCGCTAAGTCACGCTAAGTTAGATTGGGTCTAGCTTTGCGTTCCTTGGCGAGACTTTGCGGGAAATAAATTTATATTAATCATCCAATAAAACAGGGCGATTACTTTTAATAGAAGCATTGGCCGCAAGGGCTATTTTAGTAGCTTGCAGCGCATCTATACCATCAATAGGAACTGTTAAAATTCTGTGTTGTTTTTTTTATACTGCGAACGGGGTAAAATTATGAAAGTGAACTAATTGTTTATTTGTGTAACTGTTTATTCGTTTACAAGCTATACTTAGATAAACAGTTCAACAAATAAACAATTAAACAGTATTGTAAAATCACTTTTTTATC
>CALJIQ010000205.1 GCA_937973995.1 uncultured Saprospiraceae bacterium | reverse complement strand
TTATAGAACGACCACTAGCTTAATAATAGGGGAGGTAAGAAAAGAACTAGAAATTAATTGAGCTTAACGCAATAATAATAAATGTACTTTCTTCTCTGCGTCTCGTTGGCTGACGCCAACTCGACGCAAAGAGGGGTTTTGAAAGGACTGCCTCCAAAGAACCCTATTGCGAGACGCCGAAGGCGGCGAGCAAGGATAGACGGTTAATGCACGCAAAACTATAAGCAATTGAACCAAAAGGATCATTAGGTGTATTTATAGAATGGATTCATTTTTTGAAAACTTCAATCTTTAAAACATGTCAGCAGTAAAAAATATATATCCATTAGGATTTCCGTGGAAGACCCAAGACCCTTTTTTATTTTGTGTGTATCACGCAGATGCCTATCCCAAAGGCAATGAACAAATGGGCCCTGCCGCTTCTTTAGAAGGCAGGAATTTAGGACAAGACTTTACCATCAAAGATGGTTGGCGGATGTATCATGGGCGAGAAGTACCTGGGTTCCCTGCGCATCCGCATAGAGGATTTGAGACGGTAACGATTGTAAGAAAGGGGATCGTAGATCATTCTGATTCTTTGGGGGCGGCAGCTAGATTTGGACATGGAGATGTGCAATGGCTGACTTCTGGTAAAGGCTTGCAACATGCAGAAATGTTTCCTTTACTAAATCAAGAAGCAGAAAATCCTTTAGAGTTATTCCAATTGTGGCTGAACCTACCGAAGAAAAGTAAATTTGTAGAACCCCATTTTAAAATGCTTTGGGGAGAGACGATTCCAAAAATAACATTGACAGATGCCAATGGAAAATCTACCATTATAGAATTAACAGCAGGAACCATAAACGGAACTAAGGCCCCTGACCCGACCCCCAATTCTTGGGCAGCCGAATCGGAAAATGAAGTATTGATCGCCGTTATTAAAATGGAAGCAAATGCGATTTGGGAAATGCCTAAAGCATCTCTAGGAACTACTCGTTCATTATACGTTTATGAGGGCGAAGGAATCAAAATAGAAGACTTTGACATTGGGCTGAATAAAGGAACCGACCTAGATCCTGCTTTGCCAAATATCGTGCAAAACGGGAATGCACCTGCTTCTTTATTTCTACTACAAGGTCGCCCGATCAATGAGCCTGTCGCCCAACATGGACCTTTTGTGATGAATACCCAAGAAGAAATTGTAGAAGCATTTAGTGAATTTCGACGCACGCAATTTGGGGGTTGGTCTTGGTCTAGCAATGCCCCTGTGCATGATCGGAATCGAGGAAGATTTGCTAAACATATAAATGGAGAGGTAGAGAAGAAAGTTTAGTAACTTCAACTTCAACCTCAAAAAGTACCTCGACTCCTTGAGGTTGGAGATGACTTTATCCTAAGAACGCCATAAAGCCATAACACCATAATGCCACAACACCTGATTAGCTATTTTTTAGCCTAAAATGACTAATTAAGTGAGGAATATATGTTAAATAAAAACTCAATACTTGTATCCAAATTAATTTAAAGGTAACTTAGGTATCGCATTTTAAAAGCCTAATATTATTGCTATGACTAAATTACCTCAAGGAGCGATGGCTAGTCCTGCCCTTTCTCCATCCTATCCTTCTCCTACAATAGCTAAGATTTTTGCTACGAGTAGTACCGACTTACCTTACGACATTGAAACAGAAAAAGCTTATTTATCCAGAATTAAAAGCGGGGATACCTTTGCTTTTATCAAAAGACCACCTTCCCCTACTGATGCACCGAGGGTGATTCAACGAGCGATGCAGACCGCTTATAATAGAGTATTTAAAACCATCCCTTTTGTCAATGCAGTAACTGGCGTAAGCAATATTGTGTCTGGAACCATTACCGGAACGATTCATATCATGACTGCCTCGGGGAGTTTAACTAGAACTTTTAAAAATGGCGATAAAGGGTGGAAATGTGATGTGACGATTACGCATCAAGATGGATCAACGCAAACCTTTCCGATGTATAGCTTGCAACGTTGTATGAATCCGGTACGAGTAGAAGTGAGTAGTCAGAAAGAAAAAATCACCAATGTCGATGATTCAGGTATCACCTTTACAGCAGATAAAAGTGGTAAGGTAGAAACGGCTTTACAGACCGTTCCATTTCTTCGTCATGCGGAGCGAGCAGTGGTACTGAGTTACCAAAATTTGCAAAATTTACAGATGGTAGCCTCCCATGGCACCTTTGTGAAAATTGCTGATGATCGAGATGCACTACTCATTGAACGGAATGGCATTCAGCGAATCGCTTCTAATATTACTGGCTGGCAACCCATCCTTTCTGATACACAAGAACTATTTTCTAGCGAGGTGAATAACTATGAAAAAAGATCAACTACCTATCGTAATATGAGATTGGACCTACTCAATAATGGTCAAACACTTAGCGTGAATAGAATTGATAGTTGGGATATGGAGGATCAGTTTACGATTGAGTTGACATAGTTAAACGAAGGTATCGTTAATACCCAACGGATAAGTGCCTTTACAGCGCATGATATTGAAATGGGAGCGGTAGAAATTCTAATAGGAGGGAGTTATAAACAACGTGTATTTGAGGAGTTGAAATCGTAGGTGGGGTGAACTTGATGGTTTGATGGTTAAAGTGTTGTATAACAATCTAACCATCAAACAATTCTTTACTTAGCTAACTTGACATTAACGGCAGTTGGACCTTTAGGACCCATTTCTACCTCAAAAACTACTTTATCTTTATCCGTGATCGGTTCAAGTGTGTTTTTTATATGCACAAAGAAACTTTCATTGGTATTAGGATCGACTATAAATCCGTAGCCTTTATCGTCATTAAAAAACTTTACACTTCCTTTTCTGATTAAATCGGCAGGATCAAAATCACCTTTCTTAGGAATACCTAAGACAATATCCTCTGCGTTTATTTTTCTTTTCTTTGCTGGATCAGGGGGGATCGGAGTGAGGTTTCCATCCTCATCAACATACATGAAGTTGTCTTCTTTCTTTTTTCCTTCGAGTTCGTCTTGTTTTTTCTGCTCTTTTCGTTCCGCTCTTCGTTCTGCTTTTTCTTGTTTCTTTTTACGTCTTTTCTTTTCTCTTTCCTTTTTGTTGAAGGTCTCTTGCGATTTACCCATATATTAATTTTAGTGATAAAAAAACCATCTTACAGTAGGATTTTGTACAGATGGGTGGCAGTTATGCTCAGAATTAATCGGAAAGTTAAGAAAACTGCCCATTTTTCCCCTGAAAACAACTTCTAGACTGCGAAAGTAAGATTAAATGACTATAAATCAAACTGAGAACGGGATTAAGCCCTCTTCTACTGCTAATAAAACCCATTAAATCGGATTCTTTACTTTTCTGGTCTAATATACTAACACTTAGATGGATATTTTTGTTCCATGTAAGTACTTCATGAGTAAATGAATAAAGGTGTAAATGAGTAAATAATGGAGCTAGCCCAGTCAAAAATGGAGGTCCTTGTCTCCTAAAACCTACTTACCGTGTTGGCGTTACAGGCTGACCGACAATGAGCTTGTAGCAGATTTACGGGGTCACTTTTAGTGTGCCCCCGTAAATTTTACTTTTGAAAACCAAGGAGTTAAGTAAGAGGGGCACTCAAAGTGACCCTCTTACATGCCATCAAATACATTGTCGGTCAGCCTGGTTAGCCAGCGAGGTAGACTAATAAATACCGTAATAACTAACTAGTTGCATATTATGAAAAATACAATTTACGAAAAATTAGGAGCAGATCGTTTGAAACAACTAGTAGATGCCTTCTACGACTTGGTTTTAGAAAACCCAACGCTGCGACCTCTATTTACGACAGATATGGAGATGGTCCGCCAAAAGCAAATTGCCTTTTTGACCCAATTTTTAGGAGGACCCGCTCTGTATAACCAAACTTTTGGTCAACCGATGATGCGGGCCCGACATCTGCCTCATGCCATTACGGAAGAAGCAGCCGCAGCATGGTTACTTTGCATGAAGGAAGCCATTCAGACCTTAGAAATAGAGGAGGATTTTAAAGAAACTCTATTCAACTGCTTTCCAAAATTAGCTGCTCATATGGTAAACCGATAAGTTTGTATTACATTTGTTGTTTTAGTATTTATTAAAAAAATTCCCCTTTTGTCATTACTAAATTGGAAACATATTTTTTAATTGATGAATCTCCTCCAAGTCAGATTTTTTGGAGTGAACACTTTGTTCTGTACTTGACACGCAATGGCATTAAAACAAATCGAAGAAGAATTGCCTGCCTCTTTAATTAGGCTTGGGTTTATGATCGCACTAGCCTGTATGGCTATTTTTTTCTTTATCTCCTGGCTCCTTGAATATAAGGATACGATTGATGGAAGAATTGTTATTACCACTCCTACTTTACCGATAGATATTCATTCAAAAGTTGCTGGTAACTTAAGGCTTTTACAAGACAATAATACCCATGTAAAGAAAGGAACCCATCTCGCATATATCGAAAATACTGCGCAATTGGAGTCTGGTTTGTCCTTATGTTCTTGCCTTAATTCTATTGATCCCCTTGCCACTCAAAATCCTGCTTGCTTACTAGCTTTTCAAAATACAGCCTTGGGAGATTTACAACCCACATTTCTGAGCTTATCTAGAAGTTATTCTGATTATTCTTTTTTCTTAAAAAATGATCGTCATCAGACCTTTATCCAACAAAAGAAAGAACAGATCCAATTGCATGAGGACCATGCAAAACTATCCAACGAAAAAATACAATTGCACCAACAAAACCTCGTGCAGGCGGAAAAACAATTACAGGTAGATCAGCAATTATACAAAGAAGAGGTCATTGCAAAACGGACTTTAGACCAAGCGGAACAAGCCTATGCAGCATTAAAATATAATGGTCGCCTAATAGATTTTCAAACAGCGATTAACACCGCACAGATCCAAATTGCACAACAAGAGGAAGCCATACTTGAACTGCGGACTAACTTTATCAAAGAGAAAGAGCAACTAGAGAGCAACATAAAAGATGCGTATCAAGCTTTAAAAAAAGAACTAACAGATTGGGAAGAAAACTATCTGATAGTAGCGGATATGGATGGGCAGGTCATTTATAGTGAAGCACTTACCGATTTTAATTATATAGCTAAAGGAAGTAAAGTCATCACCCTGATCCCCGAAGGTAAACAGGAAATTACGGGTTTGCTACGGGTACCTTTTACGGGCTATTCCAAAGTGCAAAAAGGACAACCCGTTCAAGTACGTTTAGATAATTACCCCTTTCAAGAATTTGGGATTTTACATGGAGAAGTGGCGACGCTCTCTGCTATTCCAGAAGCAGATAATTATGCGGTGATGATTCAATTTCCAAAAGGATTGCGCTCGACTTATGATATAGATTTTGAATTTAATCAACGAATGGAAGGTACAGCTTCCATTATAACCAACCGAATTAGCGTTTGGCAAAGACTCCTCAATCAAATGAAATCCTCTCGATTGAATAATTAAACTGGTGACTGGTGATTGGTGACTGGTCCAGACTAACTCCTATGCAAAATATTCTGACACTTCGGGATCTACATGGTAGATTGTATCAATACAAAGGAGGAATTGTCGTGATTTTATTATTGCAAGTATTATGGGCAGTAATAGAGTTGATCTTTCCATTCTTAACACAAGCTTTAGTCGATCAAGGGATACACAAACAAGATTTGGATTTTATTTATTTAATCCTATTTGCACAACTGATGTTGTTTGCAGGAATGATCTTAGCGGATTATTTTAAGATGTGGTTGGTCCGCAATATTGGTGTTCGACTGAATATGCAGCTAATCAATAACTACTTGATACAAATCTTAAAAAAACGACTGTTGTTCTTTAATGAACATCCTTATGGGGTGATCTTACAAAACCTAAGTGACAATATCAGAATTGAACGTTTTTTAACGGAGAGCTATTCGAATGTGATCAATGCTACTGTTAAATTGCTGATTTTTGGAATTGTGCTGTATTTATTTGATTGGCGGGTGGGATTGATTTTGGCTACTTCTGTATTCATTTTCTTTTTTTGGAATTTCGCCTTTTGGCGACAGCGAGAGGTAGTGGACAAAATGACTTTTGAAACTCGGGCGACCATCCGAAATAATTTATTACAAATCGTTAATGGAATCACAGATGTTAAACTACATAATTTAGAACATAATCGGTTGAAAGAATGGAAGGGTGGGCAAAATATGTTGTCGCATACCAGGCTTTCTCAACTAAGACTTTGGCAATATTATTTTGGTGGCGTCAGTGTAATTAATCAATTACGAGATATTTTTATTTTGTTCTTTACAGCCATCTCTGTAATGAATGGGTCCTTGACATTGGGAGCGATGCTGGCTATCCAATACATCTTAGGTCGTTTGAATCAGCCCATGACGGATATTATGCAGTTTGTTCAAGATTACCAAGATGCCAAATTGAGTATGGGACGATTGGCTTCTTTTACGGCTCCCCAAGAAGAGGATTACATGTCGGATGGAAACTCGCCAGCGAAAGTGATAAAGGCAGATATTACTTTTGATGGTTTATTTTTTTCTTACAGAGGCACTCCAGCCATCAAAGATATTTCTTTTCAAGTGCCTTATGGCACGACCATAGCAATCGTAGGCGAAAGCGGAAGTGGTAAATCCACTTTGATGAAATTGATACTAAAATTATTAAAGCCTAATGAAGGAAAAATACTAGTTGGCAAACAACGATTGCGAAATATAGCAACCGATCAATGGCGAGCTAATTGCAGTGCACTCTCTCAAGAAGGATTCATTTTTGATGCCTCCTTTATGTATAATATTACTTTGAAAGAAGAGCAACAACAAGTGGATATGGAATGGCTACAAGAAGTTGTAGAGGATGCCAGTCTTGAAAAATTAATAGATTCATTGGAAGATGGTTTGCAAACTAAATTGGGGAAAACGGGTAAGGTGTTAAGTAAAGGTCAAACACAGCGGGTCTTATTGGCAAGAGCCTTATATAAGAATACGCCTTATCTTTTTTTAGATGAACCCACTAGTGCCTTGGATAATATTACTGCTCAACAAGTAATTAATAATATTCATACTAGATATGTAGATCGTACCGTATTTTTGATTACCCATAAAGTAGAATTTGCAGCTACTGCGGATTATATCTTTTTAATGGAAGAAGGAAAAATTGTAGAAGAAGGTGATCCCCAAACGCTATTAAATCAGAATGGTAAGTATTCTGAATTGTGGGAACGGATTGGCTAGAGAAAATTCATTCTCAAGTTTTGTTTACACTGGTAGAACTTGCTCTTGAACTTCAGTTCTATGTGCCTATGGGAATCTATACTTGGAAC
>CALJIQ010000204.1 GCA_937973995.1 uncultured Saprospiraceae bacterium | reverse complement strand
AAGTATTTGTAAAGTGGATGGCTACTCAAGGCATAGCTGCTTACGAAAAAATTATGTTTATGCTGGTAGGTGTCTTGCGATAAAATGGTAGCCTTGAAAAGGCGACCTAATTCTAACGGGCTGTCTCAATAGTATAAATTTCTACACTACTGTACACTTTTTGAAATCGCTGCCTACGGCAGCGGGACTATGGGGTTTTGGGGGCAGAAAATCTATATTTCGTACAGTAGTTTGATAAATTTCAAAAGTTTTTAAAACTTTAATAAGCCATCAGGAGACAAAACAAAATTATAAGCATAAGTAAAACACCAATAATCTTCTGAATAGTATCGAATTTTAACTATGTTTGTCTAAACTACTGTACACTTTTTGAAATCGTCGCCTATGGCGTATATTCAGGATGAAAAATTTACCTAAAGTGTAATTAACTAATTGACAAACTACTACCTCTTCTAACGATAACCCCTAACCCTTTTGGCGTTGCTCTTTTACCTCTGGGTAAAAGCATTCGCTAATCTTAAAATGGAGGGGAAAACCTCCTCGAAAAAGGAATACTTTTATCGAGAGGATACTCCCCCTCTTCGTAAGACGAGAGAGGGCTTTAGCCTAGAGGCTGAAAGAGCTTTGCTGGGGGGAGTTCTTTAGTTGAAGAGGTTTAGTCTCTTAGATATTAGTTAAATTCTCTTCCCCAAAAAGACTATTTTCCGTCACGTCGTGTAGCCAAGTGCATGGTCACGAAAAAGTGTTCAGTAGCTTAAACATTGTCAAGTCAGAGCATACAAACGAAATAATTAAATATGAAAAAATACCTACTACCCATTCTGCTAAGCCTCACCCCAATCCTTTTACTAGCCCAAAAAATAGCCCAAAAGAAAGTACTCAGTCATGAAGACTTAGTATCCTGGAATAAAATAGAGCGACCTCAATTATCTAATGATGGGAATTGGGTAGTATATGTATTACAAGCAGAGGAGGGCGATCCGACCTTAAAAATATACGATGCCAAAGCCAACAAAATCACTTCCTTTGATCGATCAGAAAAAGCGCAAATTTCTGAAGATAGCAAACATGTTATTTTTAAAATTGTGCCTGCTCAAGATACGATAAAGGAGATGCGACGCCGAAAAATAGACAAAAAGAAATTACCAAAATCGCACGTAGGCATTTACCATTTGGAAAGTGGAGTATTGGATACCATCCATCAGGCGAAGAATTATAAACTACCGAAAAAGTGGTCGGGATGGTTGGCCGTTCATAAAGAAGCGATTGATAATGATTCGGCGAAAAAGAAGATGCTGCAAGATAGTACGCAAAGAAAAAAGAATAAAAAATTTAAAAAAGAATCAGGAGCAAGCGGTACGAAATTACTCCTACTAAATTTACAAAACAAAGAAGAAAAAATATTCCCCTTTGTAACGGATTATCAATTAGCGGAAGAAAAAGATCGATTGGTATTTACGACTACGGGCAATGATTCTACTTTTCAAAAAGGGGTGTATTTATTTGATGGTACTTCCGAAAAACACCGACCACTATGGCGACAAAAAGGAGATTTTAAAAATCTAATTTTTGATAAACAAGGACAGCAGTTAGCCTTTCACGCTAACTTTGATACTACCGATGCACAAATTCCTCCCTTTGAATTATTGTATTGGAAAGAAGGACAAGATTCTGCCAAAAGCATTGCTAATGCTACCACAGGGGTATTGCCAAATGATTGGATTATCAGTAACCATAAGAAGCCTTCTTTCTCTAAAGATGGGTCGAAACTATATTGGGGCATAGCACCTAAACCCGTCATACAAGACACCTCTTTATTAAAAGAAGAAATTGTCAATGTAGAAGTGTGGCATTGGCAAGATGCCAAATTGCATACCCAACAAAAGGTACAAAAGGATAGAGAAGCCAAGCGTGCCTATACCGTAGTATGGCATCCGAATAGCAATAAATTTATCCAGTTGGGAACCTTGGATATGCCCGAAGTGCGCTTGGCAAACGAAGGCAATGCCAACCAAGTTTTAGCCTATGATGAGACGCCTTATTATAAAGAAGTCTCTTGGGAAGGCGGACCAGCAGGAAGGGATGTGTATATCATCAATGCCCAAACGGGTAGCAAAAAGCAAATTGCCCAAGGCGTAAAAGGGTCTATCAATTTATCTCCTGCTGGAACCTATGCCTACGGTTGGGTCGCTCCAGACTCGGCTTGGTACACCTATCATCTAGCTAGTGGAAAAGTCACCCAACTCACAGATAATAAAACCCATCCTTTTTATAATGAATGGAATGATCGCCCCATGCACCCTTGGCCCGCAGGCATGGCAGGTTGGGTAGAAAACGATCAAGCAGTGTTGATTTATGATCGTTATGATATTTGGAAATTTAATCCATCCAGTAATCAAAATCCTGTTCGCTTGACCAAAGGACGGGAAAAGAAACAGATCTATCGCTATATTCGTTTGGATCGAGAAAACCGATATATCAATCCAAAGGAAAAACTATTGGTACGAGTATTTGATGAAACGACCAAAGAAAGCGGCTATGCTCAATTAGATTACCAATCGGGTAGGGTGACTACTCCCCAATTAAGTAAGCATTCCGTTAGCTCAAGACCCATTAAAGCCAAGAACGCCGATAAGATCATTTTTACCAAAGAAGACTTTCGCACCTTTCCTGATTTGCAGTACAGTGATCTAACCTTTTCTAACCCAAAAAAGATTAGTGATGCCAATCCCCAACAGCAAGATTATAATTGGGGAACGATGGAAAACTACCAATGGACTTCTTTGGATGGGCAGACGCTAAATGGCTTATTGGTGAAACCTGATAATTTTGATCCAGCTAAAAAATATCCACTGATCGTTAATTTCTATGAGCGTAGTTCAGATGGTTTATATCGTCATCGGGCACCCTTCCCACATCGCTCTACCATTAACTATTCATTCTATGCCAGTAAAGGCTATGTGATTTTTAATCCAGATGTACCCTATAAGATTGGCTACCCCGGTGAAAGTTGCTATAACTCGGTTATTCCTGGCGTAACTTCTTTATTGAATGAAGGATTTATTGATAAGGAACGAATTGGCGTACAAGGGCATAGTTGGGGCGGCTACCAAATTGCTTATCTACTCACCAAGACAGACATCTTTAAATGTGCAGAAAGCGGCGCGCCTGTGGTCAATATGTTTTCTGCCTACGGTGGTATTCGATGGGGGAGTGGTATGAGTCGGATGTTCCAATATGAAAAAACACAAAGTAGAATTGGTGGCACGATTTGGGAATATCCCTTGCGCTATATCGAAAACTCGCCCATTTTTGAAATGGATAAAACCAATACCCCCGTCCTCATTATGCACAACGATAAAGATGGTGCCGTGCCGTGGTACCAAGGCATCGAATACTTCGTCGCCCTACGCCGCCTCGGTAAACCCGCTTGGCTACTCAACTATAATGAAGAACCACATTGGCCCGTTAAACTCCAAAACCGAAAAGACTTTAATATCCGGATGCAGCAATATTTTGACTATTACCTAATGGATGCACCCATGCCTATATGGATGGCTAAAGGAGTGCCTGCCTTAGAGAAAGGAATTAATCAGGGATTGGAGTTGGTGGAGATGAAGAATTGATTTTGGTTGGTGTTTCAACATAGCATTGCATATGGGTGTCAGCGGTCGAATTATGAATGACAAAAGAGATACTGATTCAATCCTTTTGCCTCTTGGTAAAAGGTAGCTCGGTCAACCGAATAAAGTCTAATGATAAAAAGACAAACCACCTTATCTGCCAATTTGCTTTTCTTTTGTCGTTTTCTAAGAGAGAAAGGGTTTCGGATTGGTCCTTTGGAGGAAGCAGATGCACTTTTAGGATTACAATTAGTGAATCCATTTAGTCATTCAGAGACCTTTCAATTATGCTTACAGAGTATATTATGTAAGAGTCCACAGCAATTAAAAATATTCCCAGAAGTATATCAACAATTTTGGAAAGAGCTAGATCGAGCAGTGGACAGTAATACCAAAGAAAACAAAGAGAAAGCCAACCAGCCACAGGCAAGCGTCAATAATACGCCGACCATCAATGAACTAAAGAATTGGTTATATGGTAATCACCAACAAGAGATCCAAGAAACAGCGACTTACTCCGCTATGGGGCAAGCAGAGGCGGGGACAGCTTTGAGATTTGAGGAACAAGAATTACGAGCCATTTTTAAGCTGGTCAAAAAACTGGTGTATAAAATTGCCCATAGACGAAGTCGCCGATATGAAAAAAGTCATCGAAGGCAACAATTAGATGTGAGAAGAACCATCCGTCATAATTTGGTTCGATATTCGGAAATCATCCAATTAAAGTACAAACGTAAAAAACAAGATCAAGTACGAGTGGTGTTGATTTGTGATGTGAGTAAGTCCATGGAATTATACAGCCGATTTTTTATTCAATTTCTCTATGCCTTTCAACAAAATTTTCCAAAGGTCAACGCTTTTGTTTTTAGCACAGACCTACATTTGGTTTCTAAAGAATTGACCAATCGGTCATTGGATATTTCTTTGCAAAAGATCATTCATAAGGTTACGCAATGGAATGGAGGAACGCAAATTGGAAATTCGCTAAAAAAGTTCAATGACCAGCACTTACACAAGCAAGTTCATTCCAAAACCTTGGTAATGATCTTGAGCGATGGCTGGGATGCGGGAGAGCCTGAGATAGTGGCAGAACAAATGAAACTATTACATAGGAAAGCTATGAAGGTCGTATGGCTCAATCCTTTAGCTGGCAATGCCAACTGGCAACCAGAAGTACGAGCGATGAAAGCAGCTTTGCCTTATATTGATTTGTTACTCCCTTTTCATAATATAGAAAGTTTAAGAGCGGTTGTTCGGAATTGGAGGATGTGAACCTTTAGACAGAATGAATTTTGAATTTGAATTGAGTGTAAAACAAAACGGGGGCAAACGAGCAACTCATCAGATGACTTTGGAGTCATCAGATGAGACGTTCTCATTTCATCTGCTCACTCCAAAGTGAGCTGATGAATAAATTTGATGCCCCAGATTGTTTATACGCACTTGAATTTAATACAGCTACGGTCACTTAAAACCAATATTTCTTACCTCCTCCTTCCTTTTTTAAAATTATATATGGAATACCTTGCTAATATTTGAGAAAAGTTTTTATTTCCACAAAGCTAATTGTTTGAAGCGGTATTCAGCGATTGTAATTGGTAGGTAATAAGACATTCAATTAATTGTAAATCAAGTAGATTTTAACGATTTTTGTGGTTCTTTTTGCCTAACCTACCATAATATTATTTCCCTATCTGACATTGGATAGCCTTATCGCTTTATGATAGAACCGTAAGAAACTGTCATAATCGACATTCTAATTTTTGGTTCTTTGACAAATCCCGTGATACCTTTCCTGAAATGGACATCGAGTCCATTTAGAAATCCTTGTGCGAATCAGAATGGCTCGATACCAATCTGATTCGTGGATGATAGCGTTTCATGTGATTTATTGAAGAATCTAATTTTTATAAAAAAACGAGTATGGCCGAGCAAAGTAAAGGATTGTATGTACCAAGTATGGAGAAAGATTCCTGCGGAACAGGGTTTATTGCCAATCTAAATGGAATAAAATCTCATGACATTATTGAAAATGCCTTGATAATGCTCCAAAATATGGATCATCGTGGAGCCTGTGGTTGTGAAGTAAATACGGGAGATGGTGCAGGTATTTTGATTCAAACCCCGCATGAGTTTTTTGCAAAAAAATGTAAAGAAGAAGGATTCACGCTACCTGATTATGGAGAATACGGAGTGGGCTTTGTCTTTTTTCCAACTGATAAGCAATTACGAGAACAAAGTCGGGTCTTACTAGGCGACTATATAGATGAATTGGGTTTTGAATTATTGGGTTACCGAAAGGTACGAACGGATAATGAAGATTTAGGAGATTCAGCGGTATCAGTAGAACCCAAAATGGAACAGGTATTTGTGAAATCCAAATCTATATTGGATACCCAAGCCTTAGAACGAAAGTTATATGTGCTAAGAAAATTTTCTACCCATAATATCCATAAGACGTATCCTGAGACAAAAGACCACTTTTATTTCACCTCTTTTTCTTACAAAACGGTGGTATATAAAGGGCAACTAACCACAGGACAACTCCGACCTTTTTTCCCTGATTTACATGATGAGTCTTGTAAGTCTGCACTAGCGGTTATTCACTCCCGCTTTTCAACGAACACGGTTCCAAAATGGAAGTTAGCTCAGCCATTTAGATACATCGCACATAATGGGGAAATCAATACCGTACAAGGAAATTACAATTGGTGGGCGGCTAGAGAGGTCATGTTGAAATCCAATTTATTTTCAGATGATGATTTAGAGAAGCTATTCCCAATCTGTGGTAAAAACCTATCGGACTCAGGGAATTTTGATAATGTGTTGGAATTTTTAGTACTAAGTGGACGCACCTTGCCCCATGCCTTGATGATGATGATACCAGAGGCTTGGCAAAATGATGAGCAAATGCCAGATTACAAAAAGGCATTTTATGAGTATCACAAAACCTTAATGGAACCTTGGGATGGACCCGCTTCTATCTGTTTTACGGATGGAGTAGTGGTAGGGGCTACATTAGATCGAAATGGATTGCGTCCTTCTCGATTCTGTTTAACAGAGGATAATATTTTGGTGGTTGCTTCTGAAGCAGGGGTTTTACCAATCGATGAATCCAAGATTATACAGAAAGGAAGATTACAACCTGGTAGAATGTTAGTAGCGGACTTGGTGGAGCATCGGATTATTGGCGATGAGGAATTAAAAGACCGCATTTGTAAAGCAGTGCCTTATCGAGAGTGGTTGGACAAACATCGATTGACGATGGCAGACTTACCAAATGTAAATGGTGCCAAGGTGTCGCTAGATCGAAAAACCTTATTGACGAAGCAGCAGGTATTTGGCTTTACGAAAGAAGATTTGACCTTCCTATTAGGTCCCATGCTAAAGGCAAAGAAAGATCCGATTGGATCTATGGGAACCGATACGCCCTTGGCTGTATTATCCCACCAGTCTCAACACTTAGCCAATTACTTTAAACAATTATTTGCCCAAGTAACGAATCCTCCTATTGATCCAATTAGGGAGCGTTCCGTTATGTCGCTGTTTGCTATGTTGGGGGGAGAAGGAAATTTATTGGAGACCAAACCCGAACATGCAAAGTTTATTCACATAGACCATCCCATTTTAACCAATGAAGAAATAAGTCAACTCAAACAGTTACATCATCAGGATTTTAAAGCAGGGGTAATTGATGCAGTTTATAAAGCAGATGACCAGAAAGGACGACTCAAAGCTGCCGTTCGGAACATCTGTGCGATAGCGGAAGACTTGACCAGAAATGGATGCAATATTTTGATTATTTCTGATCGTAAATCAGATAATAAATTAGCCCCCATTCCTTCCTTATTGGCAACGGGTGCCATCCACCACCATTTAATACAGGAGGGCCTAAGAGGGCAGACCTCCTTGGTGATTGAGTCAGGTGATACTAGAGAAACGCATCACTTTGCTACTTTAATCGGATTTGGGGCGAGTGCGATTAATCCATACATGACCTTTGCCACGATTGCTCAATTAAAAGAGCATGGAACATTTGATGTAAAGTATTCTCTAGGTGATTTAATAGGCATTTATCAAAAAGCAATCGGTAAAGGATTGCTAAAAATCATGTCAAAGATTGGCATCTCAACGCTCCAATCCTACCACGGTGCACAAATTTTTGAAGCCTTAGGCATCAACCATGAAGTAATAGATATGTGCTTCAAAGGCACCATTTCTAGAATAGAAGGACTTAGTTTTGATGGCATTGCGAGAGAGGTAAATACTAGACATAAATTAGCTTACCCAGAAATTGATATACCTAATCCAAGATTAGAGGTAGGCGGCGTGTATCAATGGAAGCGACGAGGAGAGTACCACTTATTCAATCCGCAAAGCATACACTTATTACAGCATTGTACAAAAACGAATAATTACGATACCTATAAAAAGTATGCAAAAATTATTAATGACCAACTAGAGCAAGCCTGTACGCTAAGAGGCTTAATGGAATTTAGAAAAGGAAATCCCATTCCAATAGAAGAAGTAGAACCCATCGAAAAAATCATGAAACGTTTCGTGACAGGAGCGATGTCATTCGGTTCTATTTCTCATGAAGCCCATACGACCCTTGCCATAGCCATGAATCGAATTGGCGGAAAAAGTAATAGTGGAGAAGGAGGAGAAGATGAAATTCGATTTGAACCAAAACCCAATGGAGATTGGGAACGCTCTGCGACCAAGCAAGTGGCTTCTGGTCGTTTTGGCGTGACTAGTTATTACCTCGCCAATGCAGATGAACTTCAAATCAAAATGGCACAGGGAGCAAAACCTGGAGAGGGGGGACAACTTCCGGGACATAAGGTAGATGAGTGGATCGGACGAGTAAGACACTCCACGCCAGGAGTTGGTCTGATTTCTCCACCTCCACATCACGATATTTATTCCATTGAAGACTTAGCGCAATTAATCTTTGACTTAAAGAACTCGAATAAGGCCGCTAGAATCAATGTGAAATTAGTTTCTAAAGCTGGGGTGGGTATTATCGCAGCAGGTGTTACCAAAGCACACGCTGATGCCATACTAATATCAGGACACGATGGAGGAACAGGGGCTTCTCCGATTACTTCCATTCGTCATGCGGGCTTACCCTGGGAACTAGGCTTGGCAGAATCTCACCAGACCTTAGTTAGAAATAAATTAAGAGATCGAGTTAGGTTACAGACAGATGGTCAAATTCGAACAGGTAGAGATATAGCCATTGCCACCTTGTTGGGGGCAGAAGAGTGGGGGATTGCTACGGCTGCATTAGTAGTAGAAGGCTGTATTTTAATGCGCAAGTGCCACCTGAATACTTGCCCAGTGGGCATCGCTACCCAAGATAAAGAACTGAGAAAAAGGTTTGCTGGCGATCCAGAACACGTGATCAATTTCTTCCGATTCCTAGCGATGGATATGCGAGAAATAATGGCAGAGTTGGGCTTCCGAACGGTGGATGAAATGGTCGGCAAGGTAGAATTGCTACGCCTCAAACAACATATTGCTAATTGGAAATACAAATCAGTAGATTTAAGTCCAATACTATATAAAGAGCCAGCAGAGGATGGAATGAAATTATTTAAGTCCATAGAGCAAGATCACGGTATAGAGGATGTATTGGATAAAAAATTAATTGAATATGCGCAGCCAGCCTTAGAAGGAGGAAATACAGTGAATACTATTTTTCCAATAATCAATACGGATCGGGCAACTGGTACGATGCTGTCAAATGAGATCTCCAAAAAATATAAAGGGGAAGGACTACCTGATGGTACGATCAAATATACTTTCCAAGGGTCCGCAGGACAAAGCTTTGGGGCATTCGGTGCTAAAGGAATCGAATTTACCTTAGAAGGAGAAGCGAATGATTATTTTGGAAAAGGGCTTTCGGGAGGGCGTCTAATTGTAGTGCCTGCTCGTAATTCTTTATTGATCCCGCACGAAAATATTATCATCGGTAATGTAGCATTTTATGGCGCTACTTCTGGAGAGGCGTATATAAAGGGAATGGCAGGAGAGCGTTTTGCCGTGCGTAATTCTGGAGTCAAAACAGTCGTAGAAGGCATTGGTGACCATGGATGTGAATACATGACAGGCGGTCTAGTGATCGTATTGGGCAAATCGGGTAAGAACTTTGCGGCAGGTATGAGCGGGGGCATTGCCTATGTATATGATGTAAATAAAACCTTCAAACAAGATTGCAATACCGAAATGGTGGACTTTGATCCGATAGAAAAAGAGGACGAAGAAACCTTACGACAAATGATTAGAAATCATTTCAATTATACCGGTAGTAAAGTAGCATTGAACATTTTGAACGATTGGAATAAAAAAGTCCAACACTTTGTCAAAGTAATGCCGAAAGATTATAAGCGCGTATTGCAAGAGAACAAACAAGAAGCATTGGCGAAGGCAGGTCAACCAGCTAGAGCTTAGGTCAATTAACAAAATTCAAATTTCAAATTCCCATGACACTATTGGAATTTGAACTTTGGAATTTGAAATTTTAAAAAAATGGCAGATCCAAAAGGATTTTTAAAGCATACCAGAGAATTACCTAGTAAAAGGGATCAAAAAGAACGCTTAGAAGATTATAAGGAATTATATGAAGAGTTTGAAGACGAGAAGACGAAGAATCAAGCGGCTCGTTGCATGGATTGTGGGATTCCCTTTTGTCATAATGGCTGTCCGCTAGGCAACATTATACCAGAATTTAATGATGCGGTCTATAAAGAAGAGTGGGGGGAGGCTTATGAAATACTAAGTAGTACCAATAACTTTCCTGAATTTACGGGACGTATTTGTCCAGCACCTTGCGAGGCTGCTTGTGTATTGGGCATTAACCAACCACCCGTTGCGATAGAGCACATTGAAAAATCTATCGTCGAAACGGCTTTTGAAAAAGGACTTATTCGTCCGCAACCGCCTATCTTAAGAACGGGCAAAAAAGTAGCCGTTGTGGGGTCAGGCCCTGCGGGACTAGCTACTGCTGCGCAACTTAACAAGGCTGGGCATACCGTTACTGTTTTTGAACGTAATACCCGAATTGGTGGTTTATTACGTTATGGGATACCCGATTTCAAACTGGAAAAGTGGGTAGTAGAACGCAGGGTAGCATTAATGGAGGCAGAAGGGATCAGATTTAAAGTAAATGCAAATGTGGGGGGTAATATAGATCCCAATAATTTACTCAATGAATTTGATGCGCTGGTTTTAACAGGCGGGTCAACCATTCCTAGAGACTTACCGATAGAGGGAAGAGCGCTAAATGGAGTCCATTATGCAATGGATTTTTTGGAACAGAATAATAAAAGAGTCGCAGGAGATAAAATTGACAAAGAAAATGCTATCTTAGCGACTGATAAGCATGTAGTGGTCATCGGAGGAGGAGATACAGGCTCAGATTGCGTAGGAACTTCTAACCGCCACAAAGCAAAATCAGTTACACAAATAGAGTTATTAAGTAAGCCGCCTGAAAGTAGGGCGGAAAATACACCTTGGCCCTTATGGCCCATGATGCTTAGAACTTCCACTTCTCACGAAGAAGGTTGTGATCGGCATTGGTCCATTTTAACCAAGGCTTTTGTTGGCGATGATCAGGGTAATCTCCGTGCACTCAAACTGGTGAACATCCAATGGAAAAAGGATGAAGAAACCGGGCGTTTTAAATTCAGCGAAGTGGAAGACACGGTTAGAGAGATTCCCTGTGATTTAGCTTTATTAGCTATCGGATTTGTTCATCCTCAATATGATGGTATGCTTCAGCAACTGAACATTGAGGTTAATGAACGGGGTAATGTCAAGGATAATGATTACCAAACAAATAATGAAAAAGTATTTGTTGCCGGTGATATGCGCAGAGGACAAAGTTTGGTAGTATGGGCTATTTCTGAAGGTAGAGAAGCTGCTAAAGCGGTGGATAAATACCTGATGGGAGAATCAATGCTGGAAGGCAAAAATGATTCTTTTTTAATGGTCCAATGATATATGCCCTTTGTTCAAAAGGTGAGCTTTACTTATAAAGTTCACCTTTTTTTTTGCCCATTTTTGAGGAAAAGAGTAGTATATTAAATGTGTTGATTTAGCAATGTTTAGGTTCACGTCACTGCTTGGTGGCGGCTGCCTGCGGAAATAGTGGGTGTGGGTAATAGCTTGTAGCTGAGCTGACCCATCCGTTTCACGGTTCCCTCACTTGAAAGTCCACAGGACTTTCACCCTTCGGGATTGTTCGTTCATTTCCGCTAGATTTTTGGTTCTTTTCATCATTGGAAAAGAACAGGTGTATTTTGAAGCCATACTTTTTAATACACCACTTAAAAAAAAGAAGGTGCAGCCTTTGTAATATTTTGAGATTAATTCCAGTTATAGGAATATTTTATACGCAAGACTGCACCTAAAGAACTCCCTTCTAAAACCCATATAGGGCTTTATCCTTTAACTTAGATGTTTTTTCTCAAATAGGTATGTGAAGATATTGTTGACAAATCAGTGCCAACATATTATTCTTGAGCGATTGTTTATGCTTCTTTTACAGGGATCAAATAGTGATTTTGAATGAAAATTCTGAATGTTGAATAGGAAGTCGCCTTTTGCGGCTCGTTTTATTCAAAACTCAATCATTCAAAATTCACCAGTGAGCAGTAACTCAATAGACGGTAAATTTAGTCCGTGTACCTAAAATATTGGCTGTTGTAAATAGAAGTTTCAACAATTGCTAACTGTTCTTAATTAGTAGTTGCAAGATTGGAAACAATTGGTATGCTTGATTGAGTAATCTGAAGGTCAATACCGAAGGATGCTTAAAAGTCTATATTTTTAACCCAACATTCCTTAGGGAAAGAAGAATGTTTTATGTAGATGTCATTTAATGATATAAGTTCAAATACTGTACCACTTTTAATAAAAAATTAATATTTATATAATTGAAATTAAGAATATTATATATTAATATGTTTTTGAATTCGTTTTGAATGTAAACGGCTGCTATTATATTGTCCAAACCTTATGGTCGGATGGCTAACGCTTTCCGATGATAAGGTTTTCAGCGCCATCGGGCGATAGCCATCTGACGGCATTAGCCCCAATTAGCAAATTAGCTTGTTATCCAATAAATCCAACATTACCAAGAAAAAGATGCTTATATTGCTATTAAAATTTTACCATTTTGGAATTGATTTTAACATGAAACGGGTACACTTAATAATTTTTCTGAGTTTAATTTTTTTTAACACGCCAATACTTGGATATTCTTCCGATCGCCAAAAAATACCAGTTCTTACCTCTATTACTTATCCTGATAGCCTTCAAAAAAGTAGATTTTATAAGGCTAAAGCCAGATCAGGCGATGGAGTTTATTCCTTGCTGCGTCGGTACTATTTGTTAGATTCTCCCTGTAATTTGGAAAGATTTTATGAAATAAATGGACTCCAAAGAAATGCAAGTCTAGGAAATAATAAAAGCTATTATCTACCCATCTTATTATATAGTTATAATGGAAGGAGTATTCGTTCGACCATAGGGATTGACGATTGGGATTTAGCCATTCGCATTCAAAAATACAATCGGTCTTTGATGGATGCGGGTGTTAGGACATCAGATTATATCGACAATGAAATACTTTGGGTACCCTATCACGAAATGTATTGTTCAGAAGAAACGAGATCTGAAGAAGAAGAAAATCCGTCCTCTGTGGAAACTAGGATATTTCCCATTTTTGGTAAAAATTATGAAAAAGTCCCCTTGAAAAATGAATCACTGAAAGGGAAGATCTATTATATAGTAAGCGGACATGGTGGGCCAGACCCCGGTGCGGTAGGCAAAATTGGTAAAAGCCAAGTCTGTGAAGATGAATACGCTTACGATGTGGCATTAAGATTGGCGAGGGAGTTGGTTATGCGAGGTGCTACGGCATATATGATTACAAGAGATGTGAATGATGGCATTCGAACAAAAAAGATACTAACCCACGATGATGATGAAATCGTTTGGGGCAATTATACTATTCCTTTTAACCAAAAAGCAAGGTTGTTTCAGCGATCTGATATTGTTAATGAGTTATATGACCGAAATCTTCAAGTAGGCATAAAAGACCAGCGACTCATTGCTATACATGTGGACTCCAGAAGCAAGCGAGAACAAACAGATGTATTTTTTTACTATTATCCAGAGGATCAAGAAAGTGCAGCGATAGCTAAGAACATTCAGAAAACATTTGAAGCAAAATATAAGAAATACCAAAAGAACAGAGGTTATCGAGGTACCGTAACTCCCAGGGATTTGCATATGCTAAGAGAGCCCCAATGTAAAGCGGTCTATGTAGAATTAGGGAATATCGCTAATTCATTTGACCAACAGCGCTTTCTGTTACCCGAAAATAGACAATTATTAGCTGAATGGTTGATGGAGGGGTTGATTAAGTAATTATACGAATCTCCAGTTAAAATAACGAGTTATACTGAACTCGGGATAAATATCCGATTATCCAATACTGTTTATTTGTTGAATTGTTGAACTGTTTATCCAAGTGTAGCTTGTAAACGTATAAACAGTTAAACAAATAAACGAATTATCCATTTTCGGTAATTTATCC
>CALJIQ010000203.1 GCA_937973995.1 uncultured Saprospiraceae bacterium | reverse complement strand
AGTCAGGAGTCAGGAGTCAGGCAGGTCCTATCTGACCCCTGACTCCTGACTCCTGACTCCTTTATTTAAGGAGTTCTTCTGGGCTAAAACGATCTTTCGCAAGGTAGGCTTCTTGGTAATATTGCTTTAATTGATTGAGGGCATAGGTAGCTTCTAGCTTATTAGCGTATGCACCTGCTCTTAGTCGATACCACGGACTAGCATGTACCCAATCAATGGATATATGCGGATACCGATTCATAAATTGACTGCGAGCAGATTCTAATTTGGTTCTATCTGTAGTAGCATATATTTGAATACGCCACCCTTCTACCGTTTCCTTTAAGTGATTCAACTCGGCATGCTTTTCTAGTAACTGAGTAACACTAGGGTCTTCCGTAATATTGATATTCTGCCCCACACAGTAGCCACTTAATAAAAGAAAGCTACTTATTATAATTAGTCTCATGATTTTAATTTTAAGTAAAACAGATACTTGATTTGGACACTATTATTGCTAGGGTGGTCACCAACTAGCCTCCAGATACAGCATCCAACACTTAATCACTCCTCTTCCTGAACCAATTGCCCTGTCAGACGCATCAATTCTGTTTCCGTAGTTTTTAAATTATAAATAGCATTCAAGCGCGCTTGGGAAGCATTTACAAATGCTAACTGAATAGCTCTATAATCAAAAGAGGAGATCAACCCTCCGTCAAAACGTTCCTTCCCAATCGCTAAATTTTGCTTAGCATTTTCAATTAAATTTTCGGTCAATTGAAGTAACTGTAATTGGTTATTATAATTAGCTAAGGTATTCTGTAATTGGCTGGATAAATTGCGTTTAAAATCATCAATATTCAGTTGAGCAATCAACTCTTCTACCTCTGCATTTTCAATAGTTCTTTTCCGATTGCCGCCATCGTATAAATTATAAGCCGCAGTTGCACCCAAATAAAAATTGAAAGTCTTAGTAGAGCCGCCCAAGTCAATAGGGGCATCAAATTCTCCAGTATTGATGACTCCATTCCCTGTTGCCCCACTTAAGTTATAACTCAACCCACTTGCCAAACTAATAGTTGGACGTTTTGCTACTTCTTGTAGTTGCGTATTCATATGTGTCATCTCCCTTGCTAGTAATAAATTTTGGAGGCTTTTATTATTCGCAAACATGGTTTCTTCCAAAGTAGAAAGTTGAAAGCCTATAGGTTGAAAATCTAAATCATCTACCAAACGATACCCCTTAGCGACTTCATCTTCCCCCATCGCAAGGTTTAAATTTCGATAGGCAGTGGCAATATTATTTTGTTGAATTAAAATATTAGTAGAATCATTCAGATAAGCATCTTTCGTTTGCACAATATCAAACGTACCTGCTTGACCAAATTCCTTTCTAACTTCCTGTAAGTTTATTCTATCTCTAGACAAGTCCAGCACTTCTTGCAAAGTGATTAATTGTTCCTCTTGGATCAGTGCTTGGTAATAAGCCAAAATAATGGCTTGGACAGTATTCTCTATAGCTACTTCTACATTGTTTTCTCCTTGCACCACCTGTTGCTCCAATTGCTGCTTAGTCACCTTAGCTCGATTGCCATCATAAATGACCCAAGTACCATCAATCGCAGGTGTGATACCTGAATTAAACTGTGCTTGTTCTTTTAAAAATCCAGCTGCTTTAGAGTTCAAGTAGCCATTTTGCAAATTCAAAGAGGCATCCACTCTTGGTCCTTTACCAGCAGCAGACCAAGTATTATTATTATTGGAAATATCTAGATTCCGTTTGGCAATACTTAACTGGTAGTTATTAGATAGCCCTTTTTCAATGGCTTGATTTAAGGTGAGTGCTTCTTGTGCAGTAGCTAAGTGAAAGCAGAATACCGAAAAAAGTAAAAATATAAGTTGTCTCATATGAATGAAAATAGTGGAATGGGAAAGTTCAACAAATTCAAACTATAAGTGGGTGAGCATTATTGATTACTAATTATTGATTACTAGCTAATTGCACGTGTTTAGTCACGTTTGTAGCATAATTAATAATCAATAATTAATAATCAATAATCAATAATATCCTTCCACTTACTAGGCGTTAACCCACTTTTTTTGAATACTTCCGCAGAATCAAAAATGCTTCTAGGATTTCCACTTGATATTACAACCGCCACTTGGTCGTTGTAGGCTAGCTATAGGACGACCCACTAAAACCGCATCTAAAGCATTTCTTAAATCTTCGCCTGTAACAGGATTTCCAGAATTAGGTCTAGAGCCATCTAATTGTCCTCGATAGACTAAGCGCATTTCCTGATTAAACACATAAAAATCAGGGGTACAAGCTGCATCGTAGGCTTTTGCAACAGCTTGGGATTCATCATATAAATAAGGGAATGGATAACCGACTTTTTCTGCATGTTCCTTCATCAACTCGGGTCCATCTTGCGGATAATTTTCCGCATCATTAGAACTAATTCCTATGAATTTTACGCCTCTTGCTTCGTATTCATTAGCTAAGGCTACTAGGGCTTCATTTACATGAATCACATAAGGACAATGATTACATAGGAACATAATGACAGTAGCCTTATCCGATTGTAAGTCCGTCAAATTCAATTCTTTGCCCGATACCGTATCAGGAAGTGTGAAATCTGGAGCTTGTGTCCCCAAGGGAAGCATCTTGGAAAGTGTATATGACATTATTATTTATTTTTTTAAAAGTCTGACTGCTGCATTCTCAAAACTATCGCATCTTAGGTCGTCGTCGCTTGCCGCCTGGACGCGTTTGCATCGGGTTAATCCCTTGTCGCCTAGCTGCCTTTACGGCCCCTCTATTTTTCATTGCCTTTTCCATTTGCTGGACTTGCTCTTTAATTTGTGGTTCGGTAACATTCAGTCCTTTTAATTTCTTCATGTGGACTTGTGCCTGTTGCCACTTGTTCTTAGAGGCAGCGATATTCGCCATTTGCAATTCAAGCATGGCGGTTTCATTATCAGAACCCAAACCAATATCTTGCGCTTTAGTAAAATACGTAGCGGCAGAATCCGTATCTTTCTTATAAGCGGCTAAAGTACCTTTCACCATATTATAATAGGCTCGATTGGTACTAAATAGCCATTCTGGTTTAAAGGTTAAATTCAATCGTTGTTCTGCTTCGTCGAATTTCTGCTCTTGAATCATTTGAGCAGCAGATTGAACGGTACCTAATAAAAAGTAGCCAACCAATAAAATGATTCCTGCCAATAAGAAAGGGAAAGCATACCAAAAACCATAGGCAATTGCTAGGATAATGCCCCCGACTAAACATATAGCAATTAAAGCAAACCGAACGTAAATATTTATTGTAAACATGCGTTATGATAATAATTAAATTCTCTGAATTTTGGAATTCACAAAAATACGGTTTCTTTAGGGTAAGTATTAATTGTCCGTAGCAAAACAAACAACAGAATTGAGTAAGCTTATATTTAACTTTTCTAATTTGCTTTTGTTATCGTTACACTCACTTAGTAGTGGGACAAAAATAAATGTTCCAATTTTTTGAGACTTTTCGTTAGCTTTCAAAAATAAACTCCTTGACATACGTTCATTTTTGAAAACTAACAAAAAGTCAATTGGAACATTTATTTTTTCAATGTCCCTTATACAAAAATAATTATCATGTATTGTTCAAAAATAATCATTCTTCTAAGCATTTTTTCATTATTTGCTTGTAATAACACTTCCTCAACGGAAACTACTGCGCCAAAGCAAGCAACTATTCAAACACAAGCGAACACAAGCGAAGAACGCCAAGCGACTCCGCCGCCTGTAAAAGAAATATCCATCAATACAGAAACGGTTACTCCCGCTACACCAACTGAAGCAAAAGAGGAAGTGGCAAAAACGACAACAAAACAAAAGAAAGAACCACCGGTGGCAACTAAGAAGCCCGACCAATCAGATATACGTATAGAAGAAGTCAAAGAACAAGTCGTAGATAAAGCCTCTGCAGTAAAAACAGAAGCTACTTCTACTATTAATAATGCTTCCGTTAAAGTGATAGAAGCCAAAGAGGAAATAGTGGAAGCAACCACAGCCATATCAAAAAATCTACCTGCTCCATCAGTGAAAGTCGAGCAGCCTGTTATAACGCCTACGGCAACAGCTCATCCAACTAAGGAATTGGAAGAAGAAAAAAAGAAAGAAGTAGTAGCACTAAAAAAAGAGCTCACGCATACCGCTTGGGATGCTTTACTAAGAAAATACGTTAGTGCAACTGGGCAAGTAAATTACAAAGGGTTAAAAGCAGATAAGAAATTTGAGACCTATTTACAATTACTAAAAGATAATCCTGTTCAAAACGACTGGTCAAGGAATAAGAAAATGGCCTATTGGATCAATGCCTATAATGCCTTTACGATAAAGTTGATTGTAGATAATTACCCCGTTAGTTCCATTACTAACTTACACGGCGGTAAGCCGTGGGATCATCAATGGATACAGTTAGGAGATAAGACCTACACCTTAAATGATATTGAACATAAAATATTACGCCCACAATTTAAAGACGCTCGTATCCATTTTGCGGTCAATTGTGCAGCTACTTCTTGCCCCCCTGTTTTAAATAGAGCCTGGACGGCTAGTAATTTAAACAGCAACTTGGACAAACAAACCAAACTTTTCATCAATAATGCAGCTTTCAATAGCATTGATGAGAAAAAGGTAGAACTGTCAAAAATTTTCGATTGGTATAAAGAGGATTTTGGAAACTTGATCGACTACCTCAATAAATATGCAACAACTAAAGTAAAAGATAATGCGAAGGTCTCCTTTAAAGAATATGATTGGGCTTTGAATGAGTAGGAGAAATATTGTTCTATTGTTCTATTGTC
>CALJIQ010000202.1 GCA_937973995.1 uncultured Saprospiraceae bacterium | reverse complement strand
ATCAATTCATCCAAAGTGGCGGGTCGGATGGCGATGACGTTTCCTTTAAAATGTAAGGCTTTATCCACCATGGCGTGGTTGAAATCTACTTGTATATAGGTTGCTGTGATGTCGATAATTTTTCCATTGTGGTTGAGTCCTTCATCGTCCATGAGATTGACCAGATTACCAATTTTAATATAGTCTGCTGGAACATCACTCGCTCGATGAAAGTCGCTTTTTTCAATCTTAAGAATATTGAGGGCATTGCTTTTGCCATACGCTTCTTCCACCGAAAGGATAAATTCAAAACCATCGTCCACACTCAAGCCACGTAAATTATCTTCAAAGCTTTTCAATAATTTGCCATTGCCAAAAAGAAAGGTAAATGGATAGCGGGAATCCATTCGTTCCAACAATTCTCCTTCTGCATTACCCTCTCTTAGGTCATACACGATGGTAACTACTTGCTGTTCTTCAATAATGGTTTTCATATCTCTACAAGAGGAAATTTTCAATTTTCAATTTTCAATTCTCACTGCTTCTTCCGCCGCCGAGCACTCCGCTTCTCCGCCTTCCGAGCATTCCGTTTTTCCTGCGCACGATTGACTTTCATATTCTTCTCTTTTTTCTGGTGGTACGCTCCTTTAGAGTTGCTTACATCATCTTTCCGTAAGTAATTTTTATCACCGCCTAATCTAGGGATTTCTTCTGGAATTAATTCTTTGGATAGTTCCACCTCTTCGGGTAAGGGTAAGATGGGAACAGAGATGTTCATCAATTCTTCAGCTGCCGCTTGTTGGAGTAATCCTTCTTCTGTTAAAAAATTGATAGAAATTCCAAATTTATCTGCCCGACCAGTCCGACCAATTCGATGCAAATAATGTTCAGGTACTTCTGGCATATCAAAATTAATGACATGAGAAACTTCTAAAATATCTAGTCCCCGTGCAATGATTTCGGTGGCAATTAATATTCTAATTTGCCCTTCATAAAATTGCTCTACCGTTCTCAAGCGGTGGTTTTGAGCCTTATTAGAATGGATGACACCTGCCGCTTCTCCGAAGGTGATACTCATCTCCTCATATAAGCAATCCGCTAATTTTTTAGTGGCGACGAATACCAACACCTTGTTCATGCTTTCATCATTAGAAAGCAGATGATTTAGTAGATTGACCTTCGATTTAAAGTTGGGAATTTGATAAGCAGACTGCTCAATTTTTTCTACGGGAGTTCCTCTAGGAGCAATTTCAATTTTAATAGGACTATTAAAAAAAGTATCTATAATATGCTCTACCGATTCGATCATAGTGGCAGAGAAGAGCAGATTTTGGCGTTTGTTAGGGATCAAATCTAAGATATTCAACAACTGGGTTCGAAAGCCCAATTGTAGAATTTCATCTACCTCATCAATGACCAATTTCTTAACCCCTTTTACATTCAAGGCACCAGAGAGCGCTAAGTCCACCAATCGCCCAGGCGTAGCCACAACCAAGTCACAGCCATCCATCACGAGTAATTTTTGCGTATGGATATTGGTACCACCATATACACCCACTACTCGGAGACTCGTGTCTTTTGTCAGTTTTTCAGCCTCGCCAGCTACCTGTACTACCAATTCCCTAGTAGGAACAATAATCAAAATACGAGGTTTGCCGTCGGTAGCAAATTTTAAATCTCGTATCAAAGGTAGTAGGTAGGCAAGTGTTTTTCCCGTACCCGTTTGGGCAATACCGATGATGTCTCTGCCAGAGGTAATAACTGGAAAAGATTTCACTTGAATGGGGGTAGGATGGAGTATGTCCATTTCCTCCAAAGCAGCGTATAATGCCCTATTTAATTTTAAATCTGTAAATTGCAAATTGAGTGATTATTTCAAAACGGTTGAATGATAGTCGAACGATCAAGGTCATCTGGCAAATGCCTTTGGACGGCCTCTTGTATAATAGTTATCAGATAATTCAGTATTCTTTTTTTTACAAAATTTTTGTGGGTAATCAAGCCAATCTCACGAGCGGGAACAGGGTCTGTGAGTTCATGAATAAAGGCCGCCTCTATTTGCTGGTTATTCGCTAAGGCTAATCGAGGTAGCAAAGTAACGCCTTTATTTTGCTTCACCATTTCAATCAGCGTAAATATAGTCCCACAACTGTACGTAAGATTTCCGTTGATCTTTTTTTGCTGTCTCAATTCACAAATCTTGCCTACTTGATTCCTTAAACAATGCCCTTCTTCCAGTAACCACAACCGATGGAAATCTATATCTGAAATGGTATAAGAAGTAGGTTTCTTTTTATTCCCGTAATCATACAATAAGAAATCTTCTTTATACAAAGGATATTCTACCAGTTCCTTATGTGCCAAAGGAGTAGAGACAATCCCTATGTCAACAGCCCCTCCAATGATTTCCTTCACCATCCTTTCTGTGGTAAATTCATGGATAATGAAGTTCATTTTAGTAAAAGTACGAGAAAGCGTATTTAAAATAAAAGGGTAAAGATACGGGGCAACGGTTGGAATACAAGCAATACTCACTTTCCCTGTCTCATAGCCTTTGATCTCATTGATGCCCTCATCTAGTATTTGGTACTCCCGATTAACATTTTTTAGGTAGTTCAATACCTTTTTTCCATTAGGCGTTATCGTAATCGGTTTGGTCTTTCTATCAAAAACAACCACCCCTATCTCTTGTTCAAATTTGGCCACTAAAGCACTCAAAGTAGATTGGGTTACATGACAGATCTTCGCCGCCTTGCTAAAACTTTTTAACTGCTCTACTGAAAGGATATATTGTAATTGACTCCTAGTCATCGTTTTTTTCGATAAAGGTATTGATTAATTCGGTTTTTTCTATTGTTTAATTCGTGTTAATTTTGTTTGCTGCTAAGTAGTCTGACAAAAATAAGTTAACAACTTTGCTTTTCAGTTGATTGATTATTAATTACTGATTATTAGCTAATTAGGCGTGTTCAGTAGCGTCTGGAAAATAATTAATAATCAATAATTAATAATGTCACACTACT
>CALJIQ010000201.1 GCA_937973995.1 uncultured Saprospiraceae bacterium | reverse complement strand
GGCATCCCATCCCTTCGGGTTCAGAAGCTTACGCTTCTTCATGCTACGTGACGGGAAAGGGTCTTTTGGGGGCAGAATTATTTCAGTTTGCTGTGGCAAACTGAAATAATTCTGCCCCCAAACCCCATAGTCCCGCCGCCGTAGGCGGCGAAAAATACGTTTCTAAAAAAGTGTATAATTTCAAATCTTGTAGTAAAGAAAGATTGAATGTCAATCGCAGTTAAGTAAAAAGAAATAATAATAAGTAAAAATATCAAATTATTGAGTTACTTCGCATTTGTAATTTGTAGGACATTTATCAAATACCTAATTATGAGAAATTTTGCCTTTCTAGTAATCGCCTTTTTCATTGCTTGTCAATCCCCTTCCGAAGAAGTAGCAGATTTGGTTTTGGTCAATGGTCAAGTAGCTACTGTTGATCCAAATAACCCTTCCGCAGAAGCTATTGCCATCAAAGGAGATCGCTTGCTGAAAATTGGAAGCAATGCAGCTATCAAAGCATTGGTCGGCGATAATACCCAAACGATTGATTTAAAAGGAAATTTTGCCATGCCCGGTATCATTGAGGGACATGGGCATTTTTCTAGCTTAGGTAGTAGTTTGATGAATTTGAACTTTCTGCGATCCAAAAGCTGGAAAGACATTGTTGCCCAAGTAGGAGGCAAAGCAGCCACCGCCCAAGATGGAGAATGGATAACGGGGAGAGGTTGGCACCAAGAAAAATGGCATGAGGTGTTAGATCGTCAAGTTCATGGTTATCCGTATCACGACGATCTAAGCGATGTGTCTCCAGATAATCCTGTGATTCTTCGACATGCAAGTGGGCATTCCATTTTTGCCAACAAAAAAGCGATGGAGATAGCGGGTATCTCTAAAGAAACACCCGATCCAAATGGTGGAGAAATCGTCCGAGATTCTCGAGGCGAAGCAATTGGTGTATTCGAGGAAACGGCAATGAGTTTAATATCTAATGCCTATGATGAATATATGGCGACCCTTTCCGATGATATGAAGTTAGATCAATGGTATAAGGCGATTGATTTGGCACAAGAAGAATGTTTGAAAAAAGGCATTACTTCCTTTCAGGATGCAGGCTCTAGTTTTAAAGAAATTGAACGCTATACAAAATTAGCAGAGGACGGAAAATTCGATCTTCGACTATGGGCAATGATCGGCAGTAGAGAAGAAAACTTAGCAGAGAATCTGTCTAAATTTCCAATCCTGAATGCAGGCAATCACTTTTTCACTTGTAATGCCATCAAAGGATATATGGATGGGGCATTAGGGGCATTTGGTGCATGGCTATTGGCCCCTTACGAAGACAAACCTGATTTTGTTGGACAAAATGTAACGCCCGTAGAAGATATTGAAGCGATTGCTGAACTGGCCGCTAAGCATAATTTACAATATTGCGTTCATGCGATAGGCGATAGAGGTAATCGAGAAGTATTAAATATCTTTGAAAATATTTTTAAAAAATACCCCAATCGAGAAGACTTCCGATGGCGTATAGAACATTCTCAACATATTGATCCAGCAGATATTCCAAGATTTGCTTCTTTGAAAGTAATTGCTGCGATGCAGGCGATTCACTGTACGTCAGATTCTCCTTATGTTGTGAAAAGACTAGGAGAGAAACGAGCTAGGGAAGGGGCTTATCCTTGGCGTTCTTTATTAGATGCAGGCGCGGTAGTAACCAATGGCACTGATGCCCCTGTAGAAGATGTGGACCCGATCGAAAGCTATTATGCGAGCGTAACGAGAAAACGCCTAGACAATCCAACTCCCTTCTTCCCAGAACAAGCTATGAATCGAGAAGAAGCCTTGAAATCCTATACTTTATCTAATGCCTATGCTGCTTTTGAGGAAAAGGATAAGGGGTCTTTGGAGGCTGGGAAATTGGCTGATATTACGGTTCTATCTAAAAATTTATTGACTTGTGGGGAGGAGGAAATTATGGATTCAAAAGTGCTTTATACGATTGTAGGGGGGAAGGTGAAGTATCAACAGGATAATTGAATTTGAAATTCTGTATTCATATTATAGTTCCCGCAAAGAAACGCTAAGGTTTCGCTAAGTTAGTCCAAGTCTAGCTTTGCGTCACTTAGCGAAACCTTTGCGTCACTTTGCGGGAAAACCCATTTTACTTCCCAAAAGCCTCCTCCCAAGCAATCATCCCGCCTTCCAAATTCCGAACATTAGCAAAGCCATGTTGCTCTAAAATTTCCTGTGCCATTCCACTTCGATTTCCCGAACGACAATAGACCACGATTTCTTTTTCCTTTTCTTCTTCAAGATCATCTACGGCGTGCATCACATCTCCTAAAGGGATTAGTTTTCCTCCGACATTGAATTCTTCGTGTTCGTGTTCTTCTCTCACATCTATCAATAAAAAGGTCTCTTGATTATCGAGTTTTTCTTTTAATTCTTTGACTGTTATATCCATTTTTACATATTTTTTATCTTTTGAACTTTACAGTTGGTGCGGCAACCAGACTTTGCTTTAAAATTCCATATGAACCCTCAACTTCGATTTTTTTTGGAATTTGGAATTTGACGCTTGGAATTTCGCTTCGGCACCGGATCATAACTATCACTAGTATTCCAAGGATGACATCGAAAAATCCGTTTTAATCCTAGCCATATTCCTCGAATTACGCCCCATTCTTGTATTGCTTGCACCATATAATGAGAGCAGGTAGGATTATAACGACAATTGCTACCCAGTAGGGGAGAAATCGCTAGTTGATAAAAACGAATAGGTAAGATGAATAATTTCTTTAGCATGGTAGCTATTGTTCTATTGACCTACTGTTTTATTGTTCCATTGTTTTCGAGCAGTATGCTGACAATGGGACAATAGGTCAATGAGACCATAGAACAGTAGGTCAATGAGACCATGGAACAAATTACTCACGAAGATACCACTTTATTTACCTTTCCCCTATCTTTGTTAGGATGAGTATAGATGTTAAAAAAGATATTCGATTATTATCGAAAGACGAATTAACGGCTTGGTTCATAGAACAAGGCGAACAAAAATTTCGTGCAAAGCAGGTCTATGAATGGCTATGGCAAAAAGGAGCGCATACCTTTTTAGAAATGACCAATTTGTCGAAATCTTTGCGGACGAAGCTGGAGGAAGAATTTATGATAAATGCCCTACAAGAGGATAAAGTTCAACATAGTTCAGACGGCACGATAAAAACGCGTTTTAAACTGCATGATGGACACTTAATAGAATCCGTTTTAATACCAGTTCCGAAAGACAAACGATTTACGGTCTGTGTGTCATCTCAAGTAGGTTGTAGTTTGAGTTGTACGTTTTGCGCTACGGGTAAGATGAAGCGAGTTCGTAATTTAGATCCCGCAGAAATATACGATCAAGTAGTACTAGTGAACCGGCAAGCCTTAGAACATTTCGGCAATCCATTGACCAATATCGTTTATATGGGCATGGGCGAGCCTTTATTGACTTACAAAAATGTATTAAAAAGCATAGACCATATTACTTCCCCCGAAGGCTTGGGAATGTCTCCAAGACGCATTACGGTAAGCACTGCTGGCATTGCTAAAATGATTAAAAAATTAGCAGATGATGAGGTTCGATTTAATTTAGCCCTGTCCTTGCATGCGGCTGATGATGTGAAGCGAAACGAGATTATGCCCATTAATGAACAGAATAACTTGGCTGTATTAATGGACGCTTTGAGGTATTTTAGTCTCCGGACCAGAAATAAAATCAGTTTTGAGTACATCGCTTTCCAAAATTTTAATGATAGTTTGGTGGATGCCGCTAATTTGGCGAAACTGTGTCGTTATTTTCCCGTCCAAATAAATATCATTGAGTATAACCCTATTGACGGAGCTACTTTTGAAAAATCGGCTGCTCACCGCATTGATGACTTTGCTAAATATCTTATAGAAGAAGGAATTATGGTAACCGTTCGGCGAAGTAGAGGGAAAGATATTGATGCGGCTTGTGGGCAACTAGCTAATAAAAGTTAAGAGTGAATAGTGTATAGTGAGGAGTAAAATATGTAAGTACTCTCCACGCTAAACTTCTCACTTCAAACTCCTCACTCCCTACACCTACCCGTTTTGAAAGACTAAGAGTATGTCTAAATTTCTATCGGCTGAAAACCAATATTTTACGAACCTGACTTTGAAAAAATTAGTTTACTTAGCTCGCTAAACGCACTAATTTTTTCTTCCTCAGAACCGCAAACTATTGATTTTCAATTCGAAATAAATTTTAGACACACTCTAAGAAGAAAAAGTCGTAGTCTGTTGAGCTACGAAAAAAAATATACTTCCTATGATAAGAGCTGTATCACTATTGATTGTATTGGTGCTATCCTTTAGCATGACCCATCCTACCTCACAGAGCAAAGAACAATTAGCAGAAGAATGGGTAGAAAGTACCTTTAATGCGATGACCCAAGACGAACGACTAGGACAGTTGTTTACCATTCGGGCACATTCTGATAAAGGACCAGATCATATAAAGAGTGTAGAAGATCAAATTAGGAAGCACGCAGTTGGAGGGCTTTGCTTTTTTCAAGGGACTCCTGAAAAACAAGCAGAGTTGACCAATCGCTATCAGCGGCTATCCAAAACGCCTTTGATGATTTCTATGGATGCAGAGTGGGGATTGGGGATGCGTATGAAAAAATCTACCATCAGTTTTCCTCGCCAACTGATGCTTGGGGCAATTCAAGATAATCGGTTGATTTATGAAATGGGCAAAGAGATAGCGACTCATTGCAATCGCTTAGGGGTACACGTGAATTTTGCCCCTGTGGCAGATGTGAATAACAACCCTAAAAATCCAGTTATCAATACCCGCTCTTTTGGGGAAGATCGTCATAATGTCTCTATTAAAAGCTATATGTATATGCGAGGTATGCAAGACCACGGAGTGATGGCTTGCGCTAAACACTTTCCTGGACATGGAGACACAGATGTAGATTCTCATCATGATTTGCCTACGATCCCACATGATTTACGTCGTTTGGATAGTATTGAATTGTATCCTTTTCAAGTGTTGGCGAATCAAGGAATACAAAGTTTTATGGTAGCGCATTTGAATGTACCTGCTTTGGATAGTACTAAGAATCGTCCTACCTCCTTATCCTCCAAAGTCATTACCGATTTATTAAAAAAGCAGATGAATTTTCAGGGTTTAATATTTACGGATGGATTAGAAATGAAAGGGGTGACTAAACATTTTAAGCCAGGAGAAGTAGAGGCAGAGGCTTTGTTAGCGGGGAATGATATTTTGTTATTGCCAGACAATATTGATGCTTCCTTTAAAGCCATAAATCGCTATATCGAAGAAGGAAAGTTATCTTTAGAGGATTTAAATCAGCGGGTAAAAAAAGTATTAAAAGCTAAATATGATTATGGTTTACATACTTTTCAGCCGATCCAATTGAATAATATTCGAGCGGATTTGAATAGCCCAAGCTCTAAAGAATTAAAGAAAAAACTAATTCAAAATGCAATCACTTTAGTCAATAATAAAGAAGACCTACTCCCTTTAAAAAACTTAAATACTCGCATATCTACCTTAAGCATAGGCGTGAAATCAGGAACGGTATTTCAAAATACCCTTTCTAAGTTTGCACCCATGAGGCACTTTCAAGTTCCTAAAAACATCGACCCCACAAAATTTCAAGGCTTAATTTCTAATTTATCTAAAAGTGAAGTGGTATTAGTAAGCCTACACGATATGAGTAGCTATGCTAGCAAAGATTTTGGAGTGACTAAGAGTACAAAAGCATTTATAAAAGCTTTAGCTAGTAAAACAAAAGTGGTATTAACAGTTTTTGGAAGCCCCTATTCTTTGAAGTATTTTGATGATATGGATTGGCTGATGACGGCTTATACGGAGGAAGACTTAGCTCAGGCTGCTGCTGCGGAAGCCTTAATGGGAGTATTCAGCACGACAGGAAGATTGCCCGTTACTGCTTCTCCGAAAGCAAAATATAATAAAGGCGTTATCACCCAATCCATTGCTCGATTAGCACATGCTACACCAGAAAATGTAGGTATCAATAGTACTGTTTTAAATCAAGGGATAGATGAATTGATGAAGCGAGTCATTGACACCGTAGCTTCGCCTGGAGGAAGTGTATTAGTCGCTAAAGATGGAAAAATAATCTTTGAAAAAACGTATGGCTATCACACTTATCGCAAAAGACAAAAAGTTAAATCTTCGGATTTATATGACTTAGCCTCTATTACCAAAATTGCAGCGGGAACCATTTCCATGATGAAATTGTACGATGAAGGGAAAATCGACATTAATCAACCGGCTAGTGTGTATTTGTCAGAACTAAAAGGTACGAATAAAGAAGGTGTGTTGATTAAAGATATGATGGCGCATATTGGAGGACTGAAATCTTGGATTCCTTTCTTTGAAGAAACGGTAGATAAGAGAAAAAAGCCATTGGAGGAATTCTATCGCACTACTGCGGGGGATGGTTTTGAGAATAAAGTAGCAGATAATTTATACCTGCGTTCTGATTTTGAAGAAGATATTTGGCAACAAATTTATGATGCCCCTATGAACACTTATGGCAGGTATGTGTATAGTGATTTAGGTTTTTATTTAGTGGCAAAAATTGTTCAAAGAGTGTCAGGGAGAAGGATAGATCAATATGTACAAGAAGAATTTTATCAACCTTTAGGTTTGAGTTCCATTACGTACAATCCGTTGCAAAAATTTTCTAAAGACCAAATTATTCCTACAGAAGATGATACCTATTGGCGACAGCAAAAAGTGCATGGATATGTACATGATATGGGGGCAGCTATGTTAAATGGTGTAAGTGGCCATGCAGGACTGTTTGCTACGGCAAAAGATCTTGCGGTGATCATGCAGTTGTTTTTGAATGGGGGGTATTATGGTGGGAAACAATATATTTCTCCTGAAACGGTTAAACTATTTACACAACGGCATCCTAAGTCTACTCGTCGAGGTATTGGCTTTGATTTATTTGAAACGGACCTCCGACGAAACCCCAATTATACGGAGAAAGCCTCATGGAATACCTTTGGACATCTGGGTTTTACAGGTACTTGTGCGTGGGCAGACCCCGACAATAAAATCATTTACATATTTTTGTCCAATCGCACCTATCCTAAAATGAATAATAAGAAATTGTATAGTGGAGATTTTAGACCAAGGATACAAGAGGTGATTTACGATGCTTTAATAAAGTGAACGGGTTGCGGGTGAGCGAGTTACGAGTGAACGAGTTTTCCAATTACACATTTATGAAATGTCTTTGGCAAACCCGTTCATTCGCAACCCGCAACCCGTTCACTCGCAACCCGCAACCCGCAACACAAAATGGCAAAAGATAAAAAGAAAAATACAACTAGAGAGGTTCACAATAAACGGGCAGAGTTTGAGTACTTCTTTGTTTCTCAATTTGAAGCCGGAATCATGCTGACGGGTACGGAAATTAAATCTATCCGTACAGGAGGAACGGTTAATTTGAAGGATGCTTATTGTTTATTTATAAAAGAGGAACTATATGTTCGCAGTTTATATATCTCTCCTTATAAGCATGGGACCTATAATAATCATGATGGGAGACGGGACCGAAAATTATTATTGAAAAAATTAGAATTACGTAAATTATTACGGAAAGTAAAAGAGAAGGGGGCTTCCATTATTCCATTTCGTCTATACTTTACAGACAGAGGATTTGTGAAATTAGAAATTGCATTGACGAAAGGTAAGAAATCGTATGATAAACGACATGCCATCAAAGAAAGAGAGAACAAAAGAGATTTGGCTCGGTTGAATAAGATACGACTTTGATTAGTAATTATTGATTATTAACGCCAATCGCTATAATTAGTAATCAATAATCAACAAATTCATGCCTGACTATAACAAAGACAATATTCTACAACACCTGAACAAAGGGGATGAAAAAGCCATTGATTGGCTCTTTCGAGAATATTATGTGTCTTTGTGTCAATCTGCATTCCGTGTTTTGCCGGATGAACACTTAGTGGAAGATTTAGTCCAAGAAGTCTTTTACGAAGTTTGGAAAAAAAGGACTTCCTTGAAAATTACTACCTCTATAGCTGCTTACCTTCGACAAGCTACTCGCAATAAAACACTTAATTATATTCGAGATCAAAAGATAGATTTTCGGAATGCCCCGCCCAAAGAAGAATTAAAAAGTAAAAATACACCTGCTGTTCAAACCCTTATGGCAGACGACCTGCAACAAGAAATTGATGCTGCTATTGATCGTTTGCCCGAACGTTGTCGCTTGGTATTTGTATTGAGTCGCTTTGAAGAAATGAGTTATCAGGAAATTGCCGATCAATTAGATATTTCTATTAAAACAGTGGAACATCAAATTGGGAAAGCCTTGCGGAGTTTGAGAGAGGCTTTGGGAGGATATTTATCTGTTTCTATTGTTGGACTGATTGGGTTGATTTTTGGTAATTTGGGTTTCTGAATCGCTGATTGATACCCCATAAGTTTTGAGATGATAAAATAGGGGCGTAGCCTCGGCACTGTGCTTTTACAGGGTCGGAGCTACGCTCCTTAGAAATTTTTCATCTAATTTTTCTATAGACAGAGTCAGAGCTACGCTCTTTTTAGTATCTAAAAAAGAGGTGGGGTATCAATAGATTTTTGAAATGCCTGCTATCTTGTCCAATATTTATTTCAGTACCAATTTTTTAAGTCCTGTCTTCTTCAAAAATACCTCAAAGCATAAACGTTTGATGCAAATCTTTTCCTTTTTACAAACCTTAAAACATTGTTTTAATAAACGATTTCTCCGCAGTGCTTCCTTGTTGGAGTACATCTTATCCCCTGTTTCACAGTGAATATATTTTCTAAAGTCTTGATCGTCTGGATGAAAAGTGGCCCCTTCTTCTATTAATTGAGAAGTGAACGTTTTTACGTCTTTGATGGAGGTAATTTGTGTTAGGTTAACCATAGTGATTGTATTTTGAATAGCACAAATATAATTTAATTGTTTTATTTTTAAAATAAAAATATAAATTGTTTTAAAAATAATTCTGCCATAAAAATCCTACCTTTGTATTGCCAAAGACTAGTACCTCAATTCGTTCTATCGTTTCAATTTCAGATTGGAAAGGAAAGTCCGGACAACGTAGAGCATCACGCCATCTAACGGATGGGATTCCTGCTATCCCTGCTGCGGCATATAGTAAGGAAGACAGAAAGTGTCGCAGAAAATAACCGCCAACTTCCTATGAGTTTCGGCTAATAGAAAAGGTAAGGGTGAAAACGTGCGGTAAGAGCGCACGGCTGAGTTAGGCAACTAGCACAGCGGATAAACCTCGTGAGTTGAAATGCCGTATATATCCTGATTCGTAAGAGATAAGTAGCTCGCTTAGTGTGGAAGTACTTTCGGGTGCTTCTCGTCGGGAGGGGTAGGCAGCTAGATTCCGATAGTGATGTCGGAACCAGATAAATGATAGAAAGGGGGAATTCAAGGAGCGATTGAATACATCACCTCGAAGGAGACCTACAGAATCCGGCTTATAGGTTGAGGTGCTAGTTCTTTTTTATTCTGCTATCTTTTTTATAGAAAAATCATTAAGGAAACCTGTATGGAAATTTCCTGATCGAAACCGTTCATCATCCATCAATTGTCTATGAAAGGGAACGGTCGTTTTGATACCTTCCACAATAAACTCTCCTAAAGCTCTTTTCATTCTTAAAATACACTCTTCTCTAGTAGGTGCACGACAAATGATTTTGGCAATCATAGAATCGTAGTAAGGGGGGATAATATAACCTGCATATACATGGGTATCTACCCGAACGCCATAGCCTTTTGCACTATGAAACGATATGATTTTACCAGGGCTAGGTCGGAAGTCATTAAAAGGGTCTTCTGCATTGATTCGGCACTCTATGGCGTGCATTTGAGGATAATAGTTTTTTCCTGAAATCTCTTCTCCTGCTGCTACCTTAATTTGTTCCTTTATCAAGTCGTGTTCTATCACTTCTTCCGTAACGGGATGTTCCACTTGAATTCGAGTGTTCATCTCCATGAAATAAAAATTTCTGTGTTTATCCACTAAAAACTCTACGGTACCGACCCCTTCATAATTAATAGACTTGGCTGCTTTTATAGCTGCATTGCCCATGCGTTCTCGAAGACTATCCGTCATAAATGGAGAAGGACTTTCCTCTACTAATTTTTGGTGTCTTCTTTGAATGGAACAATCTCGTTCTGACAGATGAGCCGTATTTCCATGCTGATCTCCGATAATTTGGAATTCAATATGGCGAGGCTCTTCTATGAATTTTTCTATATAAATACCAGCATTAGCAAAAGAGGCTTCTGCTTCTTGTCTAGCACTTTCCCAAGCAGCTTCAAATTCTTCATCAGCCCAGACTATACGCATTCCTTTTCCTCCTCCTCCAGCCGTGGCTTTGAGTATAACAGGATAGCCTATTTTTTTTGCCAAGTTTATTCCATGCTTCACATCTTGTATCAAACCTTCTGACCCGGGAACTACTGGCACTTCTGCTGCAATCATGGTCTCTTTTGCCGTGATTTTATCGCCCATTTTCCGTATCATCTCCGCCGTAGGACCAATAAACTTTATCCCATAACTATCACAGATTTCTGCAAACTCTGCATTTTCTGCTAGAAAACCATAGCCAGGATGTACAGCGTCGGCATTGGTGATTTCTACTGCCGCCATGATTTTGGAGATATTTAAGTAAGAATCTTTAGAAGCGGGAGGACCAATACAAACAGCTTCATCCGCAAAGCGTACATGCAAACTTTCTCGATCCGCAGTAGAATATACGGCAACCGTTCGGATACCCATTTCTTTACAAGTACGGATAATTCGCAAGGCAATTTCTCCTCGATTTGCTATTAATATTTTTTGGAACATATTAAATTGAAATTCCAAATTTCGAGCACCAAATTCGAATTAAAATACCAAATTCATTACTACTTGGAATTTGGGTTTTGGTACCTGAAATTTACTGGTTAACCATTGGGATCCACTAAAAATAAAGGTTGATCGTATTCAACAGGAGAAGCATCATCTATCAATACTTTCACCACTTTTCCACTTAGCTCGGATTCAATTTCATTGAATAATTTCATAGCTTCAACTATACAAACGACCGTCCCAACTTCTACTCTATCTCCAACATTTAAATAAGCTGGTTTCTCTGGAGAAGCAGAGCGGTAAAATGTTCCAACAATAGGAGATTTAATTTCGACAAAGGAACTATTGTCAACAGAATCGTCTCCTTTTTCTGGAGCACTTGATTCCGTTTTTTTAGGAGCGGATTCCGTTGAGATGGGAGCTGCCGCTGGTGGAAAGCTAGGGATGGCAGCTACTTGGGCAGGGGCAGGTACTGAAATTACTTGTTGAGGGGCAGCAGCACTAGGTTTGCCTTTATGATAATCTTTCGTTCGAATGGTTATTTCAAATTCTCCCTCTCTTAACTTAAACTCAGAAATATCTGTCTTATTAATCAGTTTAATGAGGTCTTGTATCTCTTTATAATTCATTTTTGTAGAATTATAGTTCTTAGGAGAATTATAAGACAAAAAACTTTACAGCCTTTGAAATTATGTCTTAGAGTATATCTAAAATTTATTTCGAGTTGAAAATCAATAGTTTGTGGTTCTGGCAAAGAAAAAATTAGTGCGTTTAGCGAGCTAAATAAACTCATTTTTTCAAAGTCAGGTTCATAAAATATTGGTTTTCAGCCGACAGAAATTTAGACATACTCTTAACTCCTAATCCCTCGTTTTAGTTGGTTTACTTTGTTGTTTGTTATCTAAATGATACTTGAGGTCGTACATTTTTTTGGAATATAAGAGCCTCTAATTATTACTTATTTCTTAACTCGTTCCATGTACTCGCCAGTCTGTGAATTTAATTTCACAATATCACCTTCATTAACAAAAATAGGAACTTTAATTTCTGCTCCAGTTTCTACTTTAGCAGGTTTGGTTACGTTGGTTGCTGTATCTCCCCTTACGCCTGGCTCAGTATAAGTGATTTTTAACTCTATATACTGCGGCAAATCTAAGGTAAGCGGTGTTTCTTCCGCTGCATGAAATAAAATTTCTACCTCTATTCCTTCTTTCAAAAATTCAGGACGATCAATCATCTTTTTTTGAATAGCGACTTGTTCGTACGTTTCGTTATTCATGAAATGATAGCCCATATCATCATTATAGAGGTATTGGTATGTTCGTCTTTCAACTCTAACTATATCAATTTTATGCCCTGCAGAAAAGGTATGATCTAACACCTTCCCAGAGGTCATACTCTTGATTTTGGTCCGTACGAAAGCCGCACCTTTTCCTGGTTTCACGTGTTGAAAAGAAACAACACTATAAACATCATTATTGAAGTTGATGCACAACCCATTTCTAATTTCAGAAGTACTAGCCATAAATTAAATAATAATTTTCTTTTCCCTTAAGAATCAGACTTCCTCAACATCTTAAGAAAAATAATTTGTTAGGTATTTTGGTGTTAGGCATAAGCCCTTAATTAAAATTGCGCCTACAAAGATAAGCAATTATCAAGAACACAACCTTTAGAATTGATACATTACTCCTCCTCCAATTTGGGTGCCTAAGGCTTTATTTACCCGAAATTTAACCTCTCCAAATATATTTAGGCTATTATCCGTAGGAATACTAACCCCTAAGCCTCCATTTAAGGCGACTTTATTTGATCCTATCTGGTCAACAAAACCAAGTCCCCCTAAAACATAAATTCCTAAATCATTAGTGAAAAGCGTGGCAAATTGATAATGAGCATCTGCGTCAATTATCTTTACAGTAGCTCCTTCTGATGGATAAATACTATAACTAGGGGAGGCTGCCCATTCTTCTTCATTGAAGACATACTTTACTTTGGCAGTAAACCCAATTCTTTGTAAACCAGTATCGTAATTGATTCCGCCACCCATGCTAAATTGAGCAAATCCATTTTGACCTATGCTTAAGCAAAACAAGCAGATAATATGGGGTAATAATTGTTTCATATAAAATATATTGGTACGCTATTTATATCGCTGCATCTAAAAAAAACTATTGCGTAGTTAAGGTTCTTTAATCAATTTTTTAGCTAGCATTCTCTTTTCTAAACGCTGACGATACTCCTCTTTAATGTCGCCTCGTATATATTTTTCCAATGCTAAGCTCGCTATAGGAGCGGCGACTTCATTTCCAAAGCCTCCATTTTCTATATAAACTGCTATGGCGATTTTTGGATTTTCTTTTGGCGCAAAGGCAATAAAAATAGAGTGATCTTTCCCCGCATTTTGAGAAGTACCCGTTTTTCCACAAATGGCAATATCAGGTATCAATACATTTTGAGCAGTACCATATTTCAATACTCGTTCCATGCCTTCTGTAACAGAATTGAAATGATAAGAAGAAATGCCTACCTCTCTCCGTGTTCGATATTTTTTATCTATTTGGGTAGTATCTGAAAAGGATTTTGCTAAGTGGGGGATATAAAAAGTTCCCTTATTAGCAATAATAGCTGCTAAGTTTGCCATTTGGAGGGTAGTCATTTCAATTTCTCCTTGACCTATGCCTACAGATTGAATATAGCCCGATTTCCATTTTCCTTCCCCATATCGTTTATCATAATAAGTGGAGTTTGGATTATGCCCTTTCCCCTCTCTTGGATAGTCCGTTCCAAGCTGTAAACCCACACCAAACTTATTTAAATAATCACTAAATATATCCAGCCCTCTACGTGGTAGGGATTCTCCATATTGATCTACTATATCTCTAAATACTCTCCAATAATAAGTATTACAAGAATGTTGTAAACTCCTAGGAATGTCCACTTGCACTTCGTGCTTATGACATTTATATCCCTTCGTTCCAGGACCACCTGGATGATAACTTCCTTTACAAATTAATCTATCTGAAAATCCAATAATCGCTTCTTCCATTGCTACTAAACCAACAATAGTTTTAAAGATAGACCCAGGAGGATACTTAGACATCACGGAACGATCAAAGAAAGGTTTTAAGGGATCATCACTCATCTGTTTAATATTTTTCCCTCTATCTGAATTGCTTAATGCCAAACTTTTAGGATCATAAGTGGGCGAACTTAGAATAGTCAGTACTTCGCCAGATTGAGGCTCTATCGCTACAATACTTCCCCTCTTATTTTGCATTAATTCCTCGCAATAGCCTTGTAAATCTATATCAATAGTAGTGATTAAGTCCTTTCCAGATATGGGTAGGATGTCGGAGTCTCCATTGTTAAAGGACTCTACTTCTCTGCCGAATTTATCTTTTAATAAAAAACGGGTTCCTTTTTCTCCTCGTAATTGTTCCTCATAGGATAATTCTAACCCACTCACGCCTTTATAGTCCCCTAAGCCATAAAATTCACTAGTATCTATTACGGTTTGATTAGCTTCTCCTAAATACCCCAGTAGATGGGCCGCATAAGGATATGGATAGCCTCTTACGTTTCTCAAGCGTGGTGTAAAGCCCGGGAATTCATATAAACTCTCTTGGATTCGGGTAAATTTTTTAGCGGATATTTTACTTAAAAAAAGGAAGGGCTTGCGTTTGGAAAATCTGCCACTGCGCCAATTTTTATTCAGGTTTTTTTCAAAGGTATTTTTATCTATATCTAGTAATCGACAAAACTTGGCCGTATCCATTTGTGGATTGATCTGATTATAGGTGACCATTAAGTCATATAAAGCATCGTTGTAAACAATCAGTTTTTTATTTCTATCATAAATGAGGCCCCTGGAAGGAAAAGTAGTCACTTGATCTACGGCTATATTTTCTCCTCCTGTCTTATACTTATTATCAAATACTTGCAATTGCATAGCTTTGAATAATAACACGACCGTGCCTATTATAAAAAGGGCTAAAATTACTTGATACCTGTCTTTATAACGATCATCCATTTGTTGAGGATTAGTTCAAATATTAGAAAAATCCGCTTACTCGTAACTTGTTCACCCGCAACCCATTCTACCTAGGTTGTTCTCCAAACCCAAAAACACCATATACATAAATAAATAACATAGAAAAAATAAAACTTGCAAGTGTTCTGAGAAGAATTTGTCCAGAATATATAGGTGAGAACAATAAGAAAGAAAAGTAGATCAATAAATGGGCAAAAACTAGAATACCTGCATATCTAAGAAACCAAGGGTGTCCGTAATTAGCTGGAACTAGATTATGACTAAGATTATATCCTCCTCTAGGTAGCAATAGCTCTAAAAGATAGGGCCTAAAAAATGCTGTAGCCACACAAGCCCCAGCATGTACCCCTAAGGTATTATAAAAAAAATCTAGAAAAAGGCCTAGAAAAAGACCAATAAATAACAGAAGAATTTTAGGTGTTTTATAGGGTAGTAGGACAAATAGGATAGGATAAATAATAAAGGAGACATAAGGAAAAAGGAGTCCTGTAGGGGTGATTCTACGTAGGACTAAAACTTGCAGTAAAGCAATGACTACAAATCGAATGATATTTCTACCGATCTGGTTGGTTTCCATTAATTATTTCACGCTGTTGGTCTTGGTGGAGGTTTTGAATAACATACACATTTTGAAGAGTGCTCAAATTATTACTAAGAGCTATTTTAGCATTATAAAAGTAATCACTTTTAGATAAAGTGAGGGTGTCTACCTGACCAATCATTATTCCTTTCGGAAAGTGGGCGGAATAGCCACTGGTAACAATAGTATCTCCTTTTTCTAAAGATTCATGCCTGGGATATGCTTCTAACTGCACATGCTTATAATCCGTGAAGTCTCTCCATTTTAAAGTACCAAAGGCGCCATTTCTGCTATTGGCAGCTGATATATTAGATTGCCGATGAAGAATGGTGATGACTTTTGCGTAATCTGAACTAGTTTGGGCGACTATCCCGACGATACCGTTGCTGCTAGTCACACCCAATCCCTGTGTAACCCCGTGATTTTCCCCTTTATCAATGTAAAAATAATTATCTGGTTGATTGATGGTTTTACTATAAATTTTTGCTGGGATATAAGTGAACTGTTGAGTAGTTGTATCTAGAGAAACGGGAGTAGGAGAATTGGAAGCAACGGCAGGATTGAGTAATTGAGATCTAAGTCGAGCATTTTCCGCTGCTAGCTTTTCTGCTTCTTCTTTTAAATTGAAATAATCGGTCCAAGAATCAAAAACACTGGCGGTACTTCCTGAAAAGATATTGACCGAATTGAACCAAATCTCTTTTTGTGGCTCGTTGTAATTAACCACTAAAACGATGCACAACACCTCCAATGCCAAAAAAACTAGGATATGACCAAATCTTACAAAAAGTAGAATAAAATTATTCACCTATTCTAATTTTAAAAGGAAAGCTCTAACAGCAATGTGATTCAACTGCAAGGTCATCAACGTCTAGTTGTTGAAGTTGAAAATTGAAGTTGAGGTTGAAGTTTTCTCACTAAACAGATTTCCTATCTATCAAAAAAGAATATCTGTGGGTATTTTGTAGTGCTTTGCTGGTACCTCTTACTACGGCTTTTAGCGGATCTTCCGCTACATGAACGGGTAATTTTGTTTTTTGGCTAATTCTTTTATCAAGACCTCTTAATAAAGCGCCACCACCTGTTAGGTATAAACCAGTGGAATAAATATCTGAAGCCAACTCAGGAGGGGTTGTTTCTAACGCTTTTAGGACTGCTTCCTCTATTTTCAAAATGGATTTATCCAAACAATGAGAAATTTCCTGATAACTGACCATAATCTGTTTCGGAATACCAGTCATCAAATCTCTTCCATTCACGGCATAATCTTCGGGTGGATGATCCAATTCTTGTAAAGCCGACCCTACATGAATTTTTATTTGTTCAGCAGTACGTTCTCCAATGAGAATATTATGCTGCCGTTTCATGTAGTTAATAATATCCGTAGTCAATTCATCTCCAGCAATTCTAATAGATTGATCACAAACAATACCTGACAGGGCAATAACTGCAATCTCTGTAGTTCCACCCCCTATATCAATGATCATGTTACCAATAGGTTCTTCTACATCCAACCCTATTCCCAACGCTGCTGCCATTGGTTCGTGTATAAGGTACGTTTCTTTGGAATCTACATGATCGGCTGAGTCAAAAACCGCTCTTTTCTCTACTTCTGTAATACCCGAAGGAATACAGATGACCATTTTCATGTGCGAGAAAAACTTTTTTCGTGTGCCTATCATGTTAATTAACCCCTCAATCATGCTTTCTGCCGCCTGAAAATCTGCAATCACCCCATCTTTTAGGGGACGAATGGTTTTAATATTTTCATGCGTTTTCTCGTGCATTTGCATGGCTTTACTGCCCACTGCAATGGTTTCTCCTGATTTTCTATTGATAGCAACAATGGAGGGTTCATCTACTACGACATCCCCGTCCTTTATGATGAGTGTATTGGCGGTACCAAGATCAATCGCTAATTCCTGTCTAAAAAAATTAAACAATCCCATGCTTATTTATAGCTAGATATAGCCAAAGCTTCTGCGCTTTTGGCGAATCCGCAAAGTTATCAAATTATTAACATAAATCAACCGTTGTTTTAGGGGGACTTGTGATTGGTATTTGGTGACTCGTAGGTAACCAGAATATTACGGTAAATCAGGCATTTTGCTACTTTAATTACTACTTTTGATTAGTTATGGAAAACACCACAATACCAAAATACCACTACACCATAATACCTGTCTAAATATGAAGATCTTCTTCTCCGAAAACCAGCCAGATTATAGTACTTATACGTTCAATTATGCTATTTACTGTGTAAAAGAGCATCAAAATGAACTGCCAGCTATCTATGCAAAAGGTTTCCTGCCTTATACAGGTAATACCGCTATTGAACGGGATATATTTTACCTAGCTAGAAGTTTAAGAGTAGAATTGGATGATTTTAGCGATAGTTCTGAAAATCGGAGAGTCAATAGAAAGGTAGAACCTTTAAATATACAAGTAAAAGTCCAAGCAAAATCAGAATTCGATTTGACGGATTCCTCCTTCCTTGATTTTTGTATGAATTATGCGGCAGACCGATTTTCTGGAAATGCTATGACGGCAGAACGGCTAAGCTATGTATTGAGTAAAGAAACAGGGAGTCATATTTTGACGTTCTACTCGGAAGAACAGATTTTTGGATATGTATTTGCCGCTATTGAAGGAGATACTTTACACTATTGGTTTTCTTTCTTTGACCAGCAATATTTAAAAACGCATGCTTTAGGCAAATGGATGATGTGGAAAACGATTTCTTGGGCTAAAGAAAAAGGGCTTTCCTTCGCATATTTGGGTACTTGCTATGGAAAGCATTCCTTGTATAAAGTACGAGATCATAAAGGGCTCACTTTTTTTGATGGCACCAGTTGGAATAAGGATATGAATCTGTTAAAACATCTTTGTAAAACGGATTATGAGGAAATAGATCGAGATCGTTTTAAATTGTTGGAGAATCAAAATGATTTTATTGATAACTTGTGATTTGAACCACATTAGTTCACAAAGTTGATTCACATTAAGTAGTCTGACAAAAATAAGTTAACAACTTTGCTTTTCAGTTGATTGATTATTAATTACTGATTATTAATTACTGATTATTAATTACTGATTATTAATTACTGATTATTAATTACTGATTATTAGCTAATTAGGCGTGTTCAGTAGCGTCTGGAAAATAATTAATAATCAATAATCAATAATTAATAATGTCACACTACTTAACTGTTTATTCGTTTACAAGCTATACTTAGATAAACAGTTCAACAAATAAACAATTAAACAGTATTGTAAAATCACTTTTTTATCCTGTTCCAAGTATAGATTCCCATAGGCACATAGAACTGAAGTTCAAGAGCAAGTTCTACCAGTGTAAACAAAACTTGAGAATGAATTTTCTCTAGCCAATCCGTTCCCACAATTCAGAATACTTACCATTCTGATTTAATAGC
>CALJIQ010000200.1 GCA_937973995.1 uncultured Saprospiraceae bacterium | reverse complement strand
CGGGATAAAAAAGTGATTTTACAATACTGTTTAATTGTTTATTTGTTGAACTGTTTATCTAAGTATAGCTTGTAAACGAATAAACAGTTACACAAATAAACAATTAGTTCACTTTCATAATTTTACCCCGTTCGCAGTATAAGTAGGTAAATAGATACTTGTATTAGACACTATTGTTGCTGTTGTACTCACCAACCAGCATCGAGAAACTACAGCATCTAGTATCCATTCTTACCATCCGCTTAAAAGTAAACTTTATAATTAACTTATAGAAATAATTCGGCTTTACTTTTACCCTGTTGATGGTATTTTCAAAAAAGACTAAAGTAATAGCTCTTTTTGGCTTCATTCTTGTCATATTTATTATCGTAAATCATCTACTTAGCAATCCAATCGTTTAATAACTATTTTGAGGTATTTTTTAATAAAATTTCATCAATTTCGATAGATGGCATTTTTTTTGAAGTAAAAAATACTGTTTTCCACTTACAAATTCCCACTATTTAATAACCTGCTTTTAGCACTTTTTGTACCGACATAAGAATTAGGTTTATTATAGTTTTCTGTTAATTTAAGGTACATCTCAAGTGTGATAATCTCTATTAGCTACCTATCGTATTTTAACCTATTTAGCATTCCCCCTTATTTGAAAAAATCTATATTTCATAGTACTAGTCCTGCACGGTAGTAAGGTTAGTTACTAATACGAATCGTTAGTTGAAATAACTAATAATGGAGCATGGCTGTTGAACTTCAAACTACTATACACTTTTTGTAAAACCCGTCACTACGCTACGTGACGGGAAAGGGTCTTTTGGGGGCAGAAAATCTATATTTCGCTGTGGCGAAATATAGATTTTCTACCCCCAAACCCCATAGTCCCGCTGCCGTAGGCAGCGATTTCAAAAAGTGTATAGTAGTGTGTTGAACTTACAATAGATAAAAATAACAACTATATATTCATCGATTGATAACCCGCTTTTTTTTATAAGGTCGTATAAACAAGATACATCTTATTTCAAATCTCACAAGGAAGCTGTTAAGTTGACAAAACTTGCAGCTTTATTTTTCTGACCTACAAATCTCAAAAGCTGATCGTCAGATATTTAGCAATGTGGAGCGTCTTTCTCGAAAGTTGGTAAGGTTACTCAAGTACTCCGCAGCTAAATTTCCTGGCGATCTTTTGAGCTTCCCTGCTCGAAATTTTAAATTTTATTTACGCTTCAACAAGTACCAAAGCATTCATAATCTTAGCATATAGCTCCGTAGGTTTAAAAGGCTTTCCTAAATAATCCGTCATCCCAACAGCTAAGCATTTATCTGCCTCTTGTTTAGAGGCATTTGCAGTAAGTGCGATGATGGGCACTTCACTGAAATTACGTATTTTTTTACAAGAGTCTATTCCATTCATCACCGGCATTTGAATATCCATTAGGATAACATCATACCCATTGTCTCTATATTTTTCAACGGCTATCAATCCATTTTCAGCAATATCCACCGATACGAATTCCGACCAAGTGGTCAGTACTTTTTTAGTAGCAATCTGATTGAGAAAATGATCTTCTACTAATAGGATTTTAATTGGGGCATCTGGTCTAGTGCCTGCCTTAAAGGAAGTTGCTTTCGCCAATTTAACAGGTAATTCAATTGTATATTCTACCCCTTTCTCAGGTAAATTATTGACCAGTAAAGTTCCATTCAAAATTTTTGTCAGCTTAGAAACCATTGCCATATTCAATAATTCTTGTTGTTTGCTATTGGATATTTCTTCGGAATAGACTTCAAGAATTTTCTCTGCATCTGCTATTCTTTCTAGCTCTTCATTAGACAAAGAAGTAACAGGGTCCGTGATCGTAAATAATAAATGCGCCGTATCATTTTCATGCTTCACGAGTTTGCCCTGAAAAATAAGCGGTTGTTTACCGTCTGAATTTTTTAAAGCATTATCCGTGAGATTATAAATGATCTGCGTTATTTTTTGAGAATCACTATGGGCTACCGCTGCTATTTTTTTAGGAAGGTCAAATTCAATATTCTTTTCTGCATTATCTGCTTTGATCTGAATCAAGCGTTTCAAGCTTTGAAATAAATCTTTTATTTTAATTTCTGTCTCCTCCAACTTTACCTGATCGGCTGCTAATAAAGAAAAATTAAGCAGATTATTCACCATGATAGATAAATCATCTACGGAGGTTTTCAGATCCGTTAAAAATTCTTTTTGTTGAGGATTTAATCTAGAATTTTCTAAAAGGAATAGTAGATTGACAACGGATGCTAAAGGGGTTCTAATATGAAAACTCATGTTCATCAAAGCCTCTTCTTTTACTTTAGAGGCTTTGTTACTCATGTTCTTTTCAATAATGAGTTGTTCATTTAATTTTCGATCCGTTATGTCCTGTACCCCGCCTATGATTAATATCTTTTGGGTAATTTCATCAAAAAATACTTTGGCATTAAGTGCGACATGTTTGATGGCGTGATCTTCCTGGACGATACGGTGTTCTGTTTTTTGCAACTGACCACTTTCTGCTATATCGTCGAAAAAAGTAGTTACCGTTTCTTTATCATCAATATGCACATAACTTAGATAATCCGATAAGGTAGGTTGGGTACTAAAAGGACGCAATCCAAAAATATTGAAAATTTCTTTGGTCCAGTTCATGGAATTATTGACAATATCCATTTCAAAATTACCGAACTGAGCCATGGACTGAGCATCCAAATATCGCTTTTGGTTGATCGATAGATTTTTGGCTACTTCTTCAAGTTGTTGGGTGGTTTTAAATCTTTGTAAGGCATATCGGATACATCTACCTAGATGCTTCCCATCGAATTGCCATTTCACTAAAAAGTCTTGAGCACCTGCTTTGACGGATTGGTTCCCAATAATTTCATTATTGACTTTTGTAATGACAATAAAAGGAACTTGGTCCACCTGTTCTTTAAAGGCAGTTAAGGTTTTGAAACCTGTGGTCTCTTTAAGATTTAGTTCTAATAATACGATATCTATGTCTCGCTGCTGCAAAATATCAAAGGCATTATACAAGCCTTTTGCTACAACAAGATCATACCTAACAGAAGAATCCAATAAGATGCGCTGCAACTCCTGAATGTCTTCCAAATTTTCATCTATTAGTAGAATGCAAGTTTTTTTATTACTACTCATATTTATCCGTAAGTCGTCGTAAGCTTCTGTAAATAATGGGCAGGACTAACCATTATTCCAATGATTAGAACCTAAATAAGTAGTCTTTACAATCCTCTCCTACATGCATGGGAACGTTGCAAGATAAATAGTCCAATTGCTTTTTGAAGCTCCAAAAGATTCAAAAAAATTGAACAATTACTTTTGTTCCACACACTAAAATGTATCCTAGATGAAAAAGACTTTCATCTTTGAAAACAAATTAATTTGCTAGGGAAAATCAATTGTGTTAATCTTGCCGAGCAATAAGGGGGATTAGAATCTTAAATCGGCATGAGGGGAAAGAAAATGCAGGGTGGAAATTTTGCGAGGGATAAAAAAAAACAACTCTCAATCTAAGTTACGCAAGAACCTCATGAGAATTATTTCCCCTCCACTACTTGGTAATGGAGTAAACAAAATTATGTTTAGTTTGTCTATTTTCGGACTACCCTATGTGGTATCTATTCAAATATGATGCCCAAATAAAAAGATAGGGTAATTGTGACAGGCACAAAAACAATCTGATTTAGTTTGACCTTATTGCTTTAATAAAAAATGACATAAAATACCTTGGTTATGCATACGCCTGAAAACTTAAAAGCCTCTTTTTTAGATTATTTGAATACACATTCCTTTCCATTAGCTCCTAAAGAACTCTTTGAACCAGTCAACTATATCCTAAATCTAGGTGGAAAGCGAATACGTCCTGTCTTATTATTGATGGGATATAATCTATTTAAATCAGATATTCAGCCCGCCTTGCCCATCGCCTATGCCTATGAGATATTTCACAATTTTTCGTTAGTGCATGATGACATTATGGATGCGTCCCCACTGCGTAGAGGAAAACCAACTATTCATCAGAAATATGACATAAATACGGGTATCCTTTCAGGGGATGTCATGCTGATTTGCGCTTATCAATATTTACAGGAGGTGCAACCTGCTGATAAATTAGCACAGGTATTGTCCATTTTTAATGAGGTTGCCAAAGGCGTCTGCATTGGTCAACAGTGGGATATAAATTTTGAAACGACTAACCAGGTAGAAATAGCGGATTACCTACGGATGATTGAATACAAAACGGCTATCCTCATTGCAGGTGCCTTACAAACAGGGGCTATTATAGGCGGAGGCAGCGACTCTGATGCCCAACATTTATACGAATTTGGAAAAAATATGGGCATTGCCTTCCAATTACAAGATGATATTCTTGACACCTTTGGCGATACTGCTTCATTTGGGAAGCGCATTGGTGGAGACATCGTTCAAAACAAAAAAACCTTTCTTTACTTAAAAGCCTTGCAACTCGCCACGCCCGACCAAAAAACCATATTACACCAACAATATACCACCCCTATTACGGAGACTAGGGAGGAGGAACAAAAAATAGCAATTGTCAAATCCGTATTCAAAGAATTAAGTATCGAAGAAATTTCCAGTCAGCTTAGAAATGAATATCAAGATAAAGCCATGACTCATTTGCAAGCAGTGCAAGTGAAGGAAGAAAAGAAAATACACTTAAAAGAACTATCAGAAAAAATGCTCAATAGAATTGTGTAGCAAGTTCGACAGACCATAACCCACCCAATTTCTGCTTCCCGCTAAAGTCTAACTTAGCGGGACTTAGCGGGACTTAGCGAAACTTAGCGAAACCATAGCGAGAGATGAGTAAATTAGTTATTTCAGAATCCCTAGAGACTGATTCTTAATGATAGACAAAAAAATTCGCCCAATCTTTTAAGAATTTGAAAAGATAAATCCTACCTTGAAGTCTAAGGAATATAAATTTATGCGAATCACCAGTTGAAACAGTGAACTCCCCCCAGCCCCCTCTTAAAAGAGGGGGAGTCTCCTCCGTTACCAATATTTCCGTTTCGGAGGAGGCTCCCTCCCTTTGAAGGGAGGGTTGGGGTGGGTTATCTATTGAATAATTATACTTTTTATTCAATTGGCGATTGGCATAATTTATTATTGAACCATTCCTAATCTATTCAAAACATAAGTAACAACAAAACAATAACTCCACCATTTGGACGGTCTTTGAGCATCCCACCCGCTAGCGGTTCATTCACTTGAATGTCCACTGGACATTCACCCTGCGGGTTCGCTCATTCATCCTCATTTTCCATTAAAAATTATGTCCGTAGCCCTGCTATGCAAAGAATTTTTAATAAAAACTGAGAACAAAATAGTCTCGACCAATTTGATGGATTTATTATTTCGTCGTTACTAAGTCGATTAACTATGAAGAAAATAACGATTCTACTTTGCTGTCTATGCCTTGCCATAGTCGCCTTTCCCCAAAAGTATGACGCCAAAAAGATCGCCAGCTTAAAAAAGCAAGCCTCTGATAACATCTTAAAAAAGTCCAAAATGGCGCAAGTCATGGTGGATAAAGTATTTAGCTATGCCGAGTTGGGATTCCAAGAAAAAGAAACCTCTAAGTACCTCACAGATATTTTAAAGGAAAATGGATTTACCATTGAGCATGGTATTTCGGATATTCCTACCGCTTGGTGGGCAAAGTGGGGCAGCGGCAAACCTGTGATTGCTTTGGGCAGTGATTTGGATTGTATTCCAAAAGCTTCTCAAAAACCGGGTGTCGCCTACCACGACCCTATCGTGGAAGGAGCACCTGGACATGGAGAAGGGCACAATTCTGGTTCTCCGTTAAATATCATTGCGGCTTTGGCAGTAAAAGAAATCATGGAAAAAGAAGGGCTATCTGGCACCTTAATTCTTTGGCCAGGAGTAGCGGAAGAGTTAGTAGGTACAAAAGCCTTTTATACGAGAGATGGCTATTTTGATGATGTGGATATTTCCATTTTCACACACGTTAGCAGCAATCTCTCTGTCTCCTATGGACAAGCAAGAGGAACTGGTTTAATCTCTGTTGAATATGAATTTGAAGGAGAGGCAGCTCATGCAGCGGGTGCCCCTTGGAGAGGACGAAGTGCTGCAGATGCCACAGAGTTGATGAACATCGGTTGGCAATACCAGCGAGAACATTTAGACCCTTTACATCGCTCTCATTCTATTATTAAAAATGGAGGAGATCAACCCAATGTTGTGCCTTCTAAAGCATCCATTTGGTATTATTTCCGCCACGTGACTTATCCTAAAATAATGGAGGTCTATGAGCGAGCAAACAAAATGGCTGAAGGGGCTGCCTTGATGACCAATACCAAAGTCAAGAAAAGAATCCTAGGATCAGCATGGCCTCGACATTTCAATCAAGTCATTGCAGAAGCCATGTATGAAAATATCAAACAAGTAGGTTTACCAGAATGGTCGGCTGCCGATCAGCAATTAGCCAGAGCGGTCCAAAAAGAGGTCAATTCTCCTAGAGACTCGAATGGTCTTGCCGTCAAATTGGATACGATAGGGTTACCTACTAAGCGATTTGTCAGTGGTGGATCAGATGACATTGGAGATATTTCTTGGAAGTTGCCTACGGTTACGATGCGCTTCCCATCCAATATACCAGGGCTACAAGGACACCATTGGTCGAATGCGATTGCGATGGCAACTCCTATTGCCCACAAAGGCGTTATTGCAGGTGCAAGAGCAGAAGCGATGACTATACTAGATTTTTTGATGCGTCCTGATTTGGTAGAGGCAGCGTGGAAATACTTCCGAGAAGAGCAAGGCATGAAGCAAGCATACAAGCCGATGATTACGGAAGAAGATACTCCTGCCGTTTACTTGAATACAGAAATTGATGAAGAGTTCCGACCTCAATTAGAGCCTTTCTATTACGATGAAAAGAAGTATGATTCGTATCTAGAACAGTTGGGAATTGCGTATCCTACTTTGAGGGGGAAGGGTAAAAAGTAAGGTTAGAAATATTATTAATTACTGATTATTGATTATTTTCTAAACGCAATAAAAATGCCTAGTTTAGCTAATAATCAATGATTAATAACCAAAGAATATAATGCGGGTTAGGTGAACAAAATTTTCACTTAACCCGCAACAACCTACCGCACAATGAAAACACTCATTGAGGAGGATTGGATCGAATTTTATCTTTTATGGATTGGATTAAGGTAGGTGAAACTTCGCGGCGCTGAAGGCGGCTCTTTAAAAATTCTCGAAAAGATTGTTCTTTTTGCAAGGCTTTGTAGTAAACGGGATTTTGTTTTAATTCTTGTAATAAAGCTCTTTCTTCTTCTCTACTTAATTCGTTATCGAGGTATAGGTGTACTTTTTCCATAAAGGCTCGATAATTATCCGTTTTTTTCATTGAACTAAATTTTGGTACTCTATCTATAGTTTCGGACAACTACCAACCCGATCACTAGTACTCCTATGCCATGAGCAACACCAAGTCGATGTTCCAATTTTTTTGGACGGCGTATTGGGTGTACAGGTGGAGACTATTGACAAAAAAAACATAGTTGGTAGCTATTTAAATTAAAAGGATAGAGTAAGTGAACAATATTAAAGAGGAGTCAGGGGTCAGGAGTCAGAGGTCAGGCAGGTTAAACAATAACCATTCTGACTCCTGTCCCCTGACTCCTTAATACTTATTTACGCTGGTCTTTATACCCTCTAGACTCAGCATAGGTTCGCAATTTTTCTTTTAATGCATTTCTAGCTCGGAACAATCTAGATCGAACCGTACCTATTGGCTTTTCAATAATTTTTGAAATTTCCTCATAGGTAAATCTTTCAATATCACATAGTAAAATCACGGTTCTAAATTCCACAGATAGGGAATTGATCGCCATCGTCACTTCATCTCCCATTAGGCTATTAAACATCTCTTCACTCAAATCATTCGCCTTTCCTTCTGGAAGTTTTTCAGGGAGTTCTTCAGGGCGGCTTTTGTCTTTTCGATACTTATTAATGAACGCATTTTTAAGTATTCGAAAAAGCCAAGCTTTAGGATTGGTACCTACCTGATAGCTATCTATAAAGCGAAATGCTTTCATAAACGCCTCTTGTACCAAATCCTCTGCATCTGCGCTGTTCAGCGTCAAACGATACGCAAAGTTGTACAAATCATTCGCAAGCGGGTAAAATTCCTGCTCGAAGACTTGCTCTTTTGTTGGATTGTTAGGCATAAGTACCATAATAATAGAGAATTAATTGATTAAAAAGAAATAATTGGCACTATGGCGTTTCGGCATTGTGGCGTTATGGCTTGCTGATCTATACTGCCATAACGCCACAATGCCATAATACCTATCATTCCTTGTTTTCAAAACCGGTTTTTTGGGTTAACAAAGTACACAACCTACTTTTTCTGAAATGAGTTCCCTGTTTTTAATTTTTTTATGAAATTCTCCACTTAATTTTTTCCGTGCCTCACTTGCTAACGCAAGCTCGGCAACTAGGGACTTAGGAGGCAGAGAATAAAAACCCTATTGCGAGTCCGCGACAGCGGACGAGCTAATGGTATGTTCGCCTAATTGGTACTTGTATATTTTCTGATGTTGATTGAAGTCTTTAAAAATCTAAATTTAACGAAACGAAGAGTTCAGTATAGCGTTTACCTTTACCATAAAGCAATATCTATTACTACCCTGCCAACAACCAATACCCATGATGGGTATTCACTTTTGATTAAAATTAAATGCCCAAACATCGTCACTTCATCCTACACAAACCCTACGGCTATTTAAGTCAATTCAAGCTAGTCACCAACAAAAAGAAAAAACTATTAGGAGAACTATACGATTTTCCAGAAAACACCATGTCCATCGGTCGTCTAGATAAAACCAGTGAAGGGCTATTATTACTCACCACCGATGGCAAAGTCAGTTACTTCATTAACAGTAAAAAGGTAGAGAAAGAATACTATGCCCAAGTAGACGGCATCATGACGCCAACTGCCCTAGCAGCTATGCAACAAGGCGTAGAAATAGGCTTCCACGGTCAACGCTATCTAACCAAACCCTGCCAAGCT
>CALJIQ010000199.1 GCA_937973995.1 uncultured Saprospiraceae bacterium | reverse complement strand
GATCAGAACGGATACCATACAGGACATGTATGTAAAAGAATAGCACCTATCCTACTTAGAAATCCGTTTTATCCGTCTCATCCGTTGAATCCGTGTTCCCATCCTGCCCTATTGGAGTCTTGGGTACGCAATCCGTTATTATCAATACATTTGATACACTACCGTCCATAAACCCACAAAAAAAAATAGCCCCGAAAACTCGGAGCTATTCTTTTTACAACTTTATCATCAAGTGCGTGCAGAAGCACACAGTTGAATTAATATCTGCGTCCGCCGCCACCACCACCGTAACCGCCTCGTCCGCCGCCACCGCCACCGCCAAAACCACCTCTTCCACCGCCACCTCTGTTTTCACGAGGTTCTGCTTTCTTTACTACAATGGTACGACCGTCAAATTCTCTGTCGTTTAAATCGTCAATAGCTGCTTGTGCTTCATCATCATTTGGCATTTCAACAAAGCCAAATCCTTTTGATTTGCCTGTAAATTTGTCCATAATGATTTTAACGGAATCTACAGAACCGTGAGCTTCAAAAGCTTCTTGTAAATCAGATTCACGTGTGTCGAAGTTTAGTTTCGCAACAAAAATATTCATAAAAAAAAATTAATAATTCCCAAAACATTGGGAAAAGAATAAAAAAAAATTGTTAATGAAAAACTAAGGAAGGAAGAAAAAAACCAAAAGAGGAAGAAAAAAACCTTTGAACTTAATAAATTCATAAAAAAGACAAAATAGTCTTTCTATACTTTGGAGACAGGAAAATTCTCGAATAGTCACATTTAATTTGAAATTAGATTGAATTTTAGCTATTTGTTGACATTTGGAGGTTAGGAAGTAACATATTACTTGTAACGTACCTTCCCTAAAATGGACATCGAGTCCATTTGATTTGCTAATTGCCTCCTTTTCAGGAGGTTTATTAAAAAAAACTGCAAACTACTACGCTACGTGACGGAAAATGGTCTTTTGGGGGCAGAAAATCTATATTTCGCTGTGGCGAAATATAGATTTTCTACCCCCAAACCCCATAGTCCCGCTGCCGTAGGCAGCGATTTCAAAAAGTGTAGTGTAAAAAACCTGACTATATATTCAACCAATAATTCAATTTCAGCACCAGTGAACGGTTCTTAGGCCCCCATTGCTCGATGGCATAGTTATCTGTATAAACGAGGAATAAGTCAGATAAGGGCTGAAAACGCCATTGAAACCGACTATTGATATTGAAATTATCTCTTTGGGTGTTGTATTGTAGGAAAGTGGTCCAGAATAAGTCTCTGTTAAAACTAAATTCCAGCCTGGGTCCAATTAACAAAAGCGTTGAATTGCCTATACTTTCATCAAAAGTTAATTCATTTGCCTCGAAGGCAAGGCCAAAATTACCCCAGGGTTGGCGACGATAATTGATTTCTGCGTTAATGTTTTTCCTTTCACCACTATAGAAGCCCCCGATACTGCCGCCTACGGTGTAATTAAACACCTTTCTAATATCAGACTGATATGCTACTTCAAAAGAATTCCAATTATACTTTTCAGCAGGTAGGGGATTTTCCGTAAAGGTGAAAGGAAATAGTAATCTTCGATAAGAGCGACCAATACTGGTGCTAAGGCGGCTGGTATTTGCAAAGGCAATGTTATAACTCCCCCTGATGGCGTAATTAAAATTTTGATTGGTTTCTCGCTCCCAATCTCCCACATTGATGATACTGAACCGATGCGTATTGATTTTATTGTTTTTAGCATAGATGGTATAACTCAAATTGGAGAAAAGGTGATCGTATCCTATTTTGATGATTTTATCCTCCACTGCATCATATTGATTCAACTGTTGAATAAATCCCATCTCATCAGAATAGTTTTTTCCAATACCTGATACATTCACATAATAGCGAAAGTTTTCATTACCAAACTGTGCAATGCCATGATAGTATTTATTGTTATTCTTCACCCCATCCGAAAAGGATACCCCATAGGCTGCTGCAAAACGATCATAGCCATCTTTGGATTGGTAGTCAAATTCTAACCCCATATTCCTAGTGAAATCATCCGCATCATAATTGCCCTCTAAATGACCGATTCGATTATGAAAAAATCCCTTGACTACGGACCGTCCAAATACCCGGTGATTAATCGCTAAGGCGCTATAATTATTACCTGGTTCTATATTAGCGGATTTCGTTTGCAGATTCATTAAGCCGATACGAGTGTCTTTTGTCAAATTACCCGTAATTCGTGCACCATAGCTAATGGGGATGGAGGAACCGTCATCTCTTAATCCCATCTTTCTTGAAAAAAAAGGACGCATGGGCGGTATTCCAAAATCTGAAAAGATATCACTGTTTTCTACAAAAAATATTCGTTGCTCTGGAAATCGCAGATTAACCGTGGTCAAGTTGGTTACTTGACGATCCACATCAACTTGGGAAAAATCTGGATTAATCGTTACATCCAAATTGAGGCTACTCGTTAAAGCAATCTTCGCATCTACTCCGACATCAATATTATTTTCTGCCGGTGCATCCGCTGCTATATCCTTAAAAGTAGAGGCTAGCGTATAAGGGATCAGGGCAATATTGCTTTTAGAATTTTTGGGTACTTCGTCCCAAACAAGGGAAGCATTGTATCCTAAATCGGGTCCAAAAAATTGCAAGGGAACGGGCGTCCATGCTTGAAAGCTATTAGAGTAGGTATTGCCTCTATTCAATTGCACCCCCCATACCTTACTTGATCCATATCTAAGCGACTTGAAAGGAATGGCTATTTCAATGACATAATACGTATCATATCTTTTAGTTTCACACTGCCATTTATTATTCCAAGCGGTATTAAATCCCCCACTATTTCCACCACCACTCCTAGTCCCTAAATTTCCTGAAATCTGATTATCATATTGAACCCCTGCGGAATTGGTGGCAAAACCAAATCCAGTAGTCCGTTCATTACCTGGATCAAAAGACACCATAAAGTTATCCCCATCCCAAAAGTCATTACCATCTCGTTTAAGGGAAGTTACTAAATAAGGAGATGTTCCATAACAGACGGCAGCGACATAAATATTGCGATCATCATACGTCATCATGACTTCTGTTTGATCTTCTTTTTCCACTTGCTTATCTGCTATGGGGGTAATGTAAAAAAAGTTGGTTGCCTTTTGAGCTTCCTGCCAAACAGCTTCGGTTAGTTCGCCATCTATTTTTATAGCGGCGGTGGTTCTTTTGATATGATATTGGTACTCTGATCGATACTTCGTTCCATCTTGCTGGGCATTTAAATGTATTAGGAAGAATGGCACTAGTACGATTCCTATCAACAGGCTACTTATACGTTTCATATTATTTATAAGGGTATTATTATACTACAGACGGGATAAATTACCGAAAATGGATAATTCGTTTATTTGTTTAACTGTTTATACGTTTACAAGCTACACTTGGATAAACAGTTCAACAATTCAACAAATAAACAGTATTGGATAATCGGATATTTATTCCGAGTTCAGTATCCAACTATGGCGTTTATCTGAAACTTTGATTCTATAAAAATCTAACGACCACCGTTGTTTAAAGATACTGCAAAGTAAAGAAGAGATTTTGATAAAAATTTGAAGAACCTATTAACTCCTTATAAAATAAGTAAGTATGGTGAGCAGGCGTTAAAATCCTGAGTAGACAAACGCAATTACTTCAGCTTGATGATTCTTAGGTAATTGTTGCAATGCACCCGTCCGATGGCTATCGCCGTCGGATGGGAACACCCTACTCATCGGACGGCGGTAGCAATCCGATGAGTAGGTAGAAATGCCTTTTGCACGAGTCGTCAAAGAATCAAAAAAAAATGTTAGTATGATTAAAAACCTATTGCAAGAAACACGCTCAGCATTTAAACTCGGTGCTCCCACAACCCACAGAAACCTATGCGTATTTCCCCTTTTTAATGGTACTGATTCTGACCCTATAAAAAAGTGTACGGTAGCGAAAAGCACATAAAAAAAAGCGTATATCCAAAGAAGGATATACGCTTTTTTTTTAAAAATTATACGTAAAAGCAATTCGATAATCCAAGGGCAAATCTACCGATCCATCTTCGAGGAGATTCCAAAGGATGGAGATTTCGTATCCTATTAGTCCTCCTCCGCTGGAATATCCGGCACCTACAAAAAAGTTATCTCTGCTTCGGCGAACCGTTTCTCCAGAACCAACTGGGTTGGCTCGACTTTCCAGTTGATATTCTGCATGAATAAAAATAGGATTGAAGGCTTTGAATCTGGCAAATGCGCCTACCCCATAATTAAAGATATTATACTTATCGGAGGTAGAAGGCCCAGTGGCAAAACGAACGTGAGAATATTCCAATTCTACTCTAGGTCCCACCGATAATTTAGGCGTCAATTTATATCCTACCATTGGGGAAACGGCTAATTGAAATTGACTATTATTATTGCCCCCATTAAAACCTAACCCTATTCCTCCCCCAAACCAAAACCGATGTGGTCCAAATCCGCCTTCATCAAAATAATCTTCTGTCTTGGTGTTATTGGTTCGGAATTGAGCATCCAGTGAATAACTCCAACCGATTAAGAAAATCATTAAACAAGTGCTGAATTTCATTATTTTACTTAGTGAATTTGTCATGATTGAAAGGTAATTTATGGTAAATAAATTATTTAGTAAAGTCTCAAGATGTTGGATGCTTTTGTTTCTGGATGCTGGTAGTTTAGTACAATAGCAAAAATAGTATCCAGTATCCATTTAGATGTCAGAATTTTCTTACTGATAGATCGGAACTAACTCTGGATATTCCCAGATGGCCCAACTGAACCAATAAGCAATTTTGGAAGTCAATGGTTGCAGAACAGTGTCTGTATCCTGCTTTACACTATTCCCTAAAATTGTATATTCTATTCCACGATCATCTACGATCATCAATGGATTGGCATCTGCTATCCGAAAGGTCGCTTGGCTACCGTCCGCTCTAGTACTACTGTATGCTGCCAAGCACTGATGCTCTTGACTACCAATAATCACTACCGACTCACCACTGAATTCTTCTTCTATAATTCCTAAGCCGATCGTGGGAAAGGCAGACAGAGGATACACTTTTGTATCCGCACCAATTGTAATACCTATTCCCTTCTCTTTAAACGAAATAGGTTGTTCTAAAGAATCTAAAGGAACTGTTAAATCAAATAATAATTTAGTATTATTGGTGCGATAGTCGCCATACGGATAAGTTTGATAAGGGCGATTAAACCCCGTTTTCGTATTTAAGACTTGACTATTTGGAAAAAGTAATCTCCAGGTTGACCATTTCATCTCAATTAATGGAAATTCCTTTAAAACCTGATCTTTTCGTAGTCCTTTCACGCCTAAACCCAAAAATTGCTGCCAAAAAGTACCAGAAATACGATCTAGCGCGATTAAATTGGAATTATATAATAGTCCTGTTACCCCCATTTCAAAGACAATTCCATTATTAGAAACTCTTTCAAACGCTACTCCACTACCCGATAAGGTAGAATAAGTAATAGCTATGGGGGTTTCACCAACTATATCATTGACGATTTCGTGCCAGTGTAGAATATCCAAAGGATAGGCTTTGATAACGCCTTCATGAAAGATTCCCAAAACGATGCTAGTATCTGGTAAAAAATCCACCTGGTTCGCTAACGTAAATTCAGGCAGATCGATGGAAGGAATATCTTCTTCTCCCTCTCCTTCTTGGATAAATGCTCGATCTATATTAGCTGACCACCCGTCTCCTATTCTACCGTTGGAGCAAGCTAAAAAGAGTAGCAGCACAATGGTGATTAGGCAGGTTTTGGAAGTAAGAAAAGACAATTTGTTGGACATATATCTCAACTGCTAGCTTTATCTTGGCGAAGGTGGCAATGGATAGAGACACCAGTATCGAATATGACCTCGCCAAGAAGAGGGTTTTAAAAAATAAGGGAGTAGGAAATAAATAAGGAACGAGGAATCACACTACTATACACTTTTTGAAATCGCTGCCTACGGCAGCGGGACTATAGATTTTCTGCCCTCAAAAGACCATTTCCCGTCACGTAGCTTAGTAGTAAGTCAAGTTAAATGATAAGTTGCATCTAGTTAATGTCCCGCAGTCAATATCTAAGCGGGTGGCTTGTCAAAAAACTGTTTGAGCATTAGCGTAGGCTTGATGCCAGAGCATCAAAGAGCTAAGAAGCGAGTTTTTTTTGACTAGAATTTTTTGTTTCTTTTTTTTTCACTGAAAAAAAAATGGTTCTTTGACAATTTTTGCAAAAGGCATTTGTACTTACTCGTCGGATGGCTATCGCCGTCCGATGAGATGGGCGTACCCATCCGACGGCGATAGCCATCCGACGGGAGTATTGCAAAAATTGTCAAAGACCCATAATTTTTAAGGGAAAATGAGAGCAAAAGAGACCGTCCAAATGGTGGAGTTATTGTTTTGTCGTTACTAAACAAAGGAGATACAATCAATTCTTGATAGGGTATGAGTAAGTGGTATCCAGCTTTTACCATCATCTTCTGATAAATAAACATTTCCAGTAGTCGTACCAAATGCAAGGGTCTTTTCCTTGCGATCAAAAGCATGTCGGAAAACAATATCAAAACTATTTTCTTGAGGGAGACCTGTTCGGTAGGCTTGCCAAGTTTTTCCTGCATCCGCTGTATAACAAACAGCTAATGCTAAGTGGTGGGCTACCCTAATTTCATCACTTGTAGCTGGAATGACCCAAGCCCTATTTGGATTTTGATGATCTATAGCAATGGCAAATCCATAATTGGCTAGCCCCTGTAAATCTGTCACATTTTCCCAGACAGCCCCACCATTATTCGTTCGGAATATGCCACAGTGATTTTGTTGCCATAAAACGGTAGGGGCACTTTGGCAGGCAAGTAGCAGATGGGGATCATGTCCAATCTCTGCTGCTGGATTGGGTAGGTAAGCAGCTATTAAACCTTTATTTTTTGGCTTCCAAGATTTGCCACTATCTAGTGATTCAAAAATACCCGCGCAACTAACGGCAATATATAGATGTGACTCCATCCTAGGGTCAATGACTATGGAGTGGATATAAGGTCCACTTCTTCCGGTCCCAAACCATTGTTGACGATTCATGCGGCTAGGATGATTCCATAAGGAGGTGACTAATTGAAAGGTATCTCCATAATCCTCACTAAGAAATAGACCACCTGGTTCCGTTCCTATCCAAATTCTATTGGGGTAGGATTGACCCCCTTGCTGTATAGACCATATTTTTTTTAGGGTAGCGGGCTTTCCCGATTGCAGAATAGCATGGGAAGGATATTGAGGAGGGCTAATTGTTTTCCAAGTTTTTCCTTGGTCTTTGGAAGATTGTAGTTGTTGTCCCCAATGGTGGTGGCTAATGCTTACCCACCATACTTGGTTAACAGGATCATTATAAACAAAGGAGATGGACATTCCTAAAAAATGTACTTCTTCCAGAATCCAGTCCGTTTTTTTTTTCTTAAAAACAACCAGCCCTTTTGTCGTTCCTATCAGTAGGGTAGTGGGGCCAGCATTCTGGTCGCTAACTCCTGATTCCTGACGCCTCATTTAGAAAATTGCTCACTTTCTTTAAATAGGGAATCTACGAATGAACGTTTATTAAAAACTTGCAACTGTTCAATGCTTTCTCCGATTCCTAAATATTTTATGGGTACTTTAAATTGATCGCTAATACCAATGGCTACCCCTCCTTTAGCCGTACCATCCACTTTGGTCAATGCTAATGCAGTCACATCTGTAGCGTTGGTAAAATGGGTAGCTTGCTCTATGGCATTTTGCCCAGTGGTAGCATCTAAGACCAATAATACTTCATGGGGTGCGCCTGCCATCTTTTTACCGATGGAGTTCTTAATCTTTGTCAACTCTCTCATCAAATTGATCTTCGTATGGAGTCTTCCTGCGGTATCAATAATGGCTACATCACAACCATACTCAACGGCGTAGTTCACCGCTTCATAGGCCACTGCGGCTGGATCGGTATTCATGCCCTTACTAAAAAACTCACAACCAACTCGTTCTGCCCAAATTCGCAATTGATCTACGGCTGCGGCTCGGAAGGTATCTCCTGCGCCTAAGACCACTCTCTTGCCTCGTAATTTATATTGGTAGGCTAGTTTACCGATGGTGGTGGTTTTACCCACCCCATTTACGCCTACTACTAAGATGATGCTAGGATGTGCCTCTCCACCTGGTGGATCAAAATCTTCTACGTCTTCCGTATTATTTTCGGATAGTAAATCGACGATCTCTTCTCTCAAAATGGAATTGAGTTCGCTGGTATTAATATATTTATCCTTGGCTACTCGTTCTTCTAAGCGCTCTATTATTTTTACGGTGGTTTCCAATCCTACATCAGAAGAAATCAAGACACCTTCTAATTCATCTAGTACCTCTACGTCCACTTTTGTTTTGCCCGCTATGGCCTTAGACATCTTAGAGAAAAAACCAGATTTAGTTTTTTCCAAACTCTCATCTAATTTTTTTTCTTCTTCTTCTTTGGAGAATAATCTTTTAAAAAAACTCATAATATTAGGAGGTTGTTGATTGATATAGGTGTTTTGGTATTATGGCGTTTTGGTATTATGGCATTGTGGTTGAGCATGCATTATCGAGAATGTAATTGTAATCCAATAAATTTCTCGTAAAAGTAGGCTTTACAATAACACCAAAACACCATAACGCCTACTCCGAGAATGTGATTGTACTCCGATAGAATTTTTGTAAAAGTAGGCTTCACCATAACACCAAAATACCAAAACGCCATAACACCTAAAAACACAAAAAGGCTTTTCTTTTTGCAAAGAAAAGCCTTTTTGAATAATACTTTAAGCTAGTAAAGGATTACTTCTTATCAGCGAAGAATTCTTTTACCTTATCCTTGTGGAGCATCATCTCCTTATAGGTGTATTTACCTGTTTTAGGATCTTTGACACTTTTCACAACTTTCACAAAATCACGTCCAGAACCAGCATTTGCTGCTCTTTGCGCTACCCGCGCGTTTTTTGAAACTTTAGCCATTGGTCAGATTAAGTTTTATGTTTCAGTAATGAGATTAAGCGAACTCAATTTAAAAGGAATTCCCTTCAAATGCTATTATTTGATCGGACAATTTTACGTGAAATGTTCCACCATTGTCCTTACTTGATTTCCCTGTGTAAGGTTACTTTCTTAAGAACGGAATTATACTTCTTTAACTCCAATCTATCTGGGGTATTTTTCCGATTCTTTTGTGTAATGTATCTAGATGTTCCAGGCATACCAGAAGCCTTATGTTCTGTACACTCAAGGATGACTTGTATTCTATTACCTTTTGATTTCTTAGCCATTGCTTTGGTTGATTGATTATTGATTATTTACAACACTTAGCAAAATAATCAATAATGAATAATAAATAATTAGCTTAATTTCACTCCCGTACTAACCCCTTTCTTCTCCAATCTCTTTAAGTATTCGTAAATACCTAACTTATTGACGGTTCGCATGGCTGAAGTAGATAATTTTAACGTTACCCATTTCTCCAACTCAGGAATGAAATATCTTTTCTTTTGAATATTAGGAAGAAAACGACGCTTTGTTCTTCGCTTGGAGTGAGATACATTGTTTCCACTCACTGGACGCTTCCCTGTTAATTGACATATTTTAGACATAATTTCTACTTTTCATAGAATGAAGGAATTACTCAAAATTCATTCATTCAACATTCAAAACTAATTGGTGACTCCGGCAGGACTCGAACCTGCAACCTCCTGATTCGTAGTCAGGGACTCTATCCAGTTAAGCTACGGAGCCGTATAATTTAAGTTCAAGATCAAGTATAAAACCCAAGTTCAAATGACTAATATTAAGGGTAAGATTAGTTTGAATTGGAATTTGACGCTTGGAATATAACTGCCGTTTAATGTAAGAAATGTGCCTTTAGGTACATTATGTTGGCAGGAAAAGAACGGATAAAGTTTCGTCCGTGCCTTTAGGTACGGTATGTGAGCAATTGGTATGTACATGCCGTACCTAAAGGCACGGGAAGTACTCGTTTTATCCAATTATTACCAACAGATCGTACCTAAAGGCACGAAAAAATACATTAAACTGAAATTCCAAGTTATGCTTGAATTGCTATTGCATTGATTTTCAATGAATTACTGACTGCTAAAGTTCCTCTTTTGATACCTTTTCGCAAATCGTCTGCAAAAGTACGATAAATCAAGGGCTTTTTCAAGCTAAAAATAGCAGAAA
>CALJIQ010000198.1 GCA_937973995.1 uncultured Saprospiraceae bacterium | reverse complement strand
AAAAACGCCATTAAAATTACTGCCCCTAAAGAAACCTATTGCGAGGCGGCGTCAGCCGCCGAGCAAACTCTTGCCAGTTAAGTGTTAAATACGATTTACCTAACTGAATTTAAAGATTACTACTATTTCATTTTTTATAATTTTTTCCCTACCTTCATTCAATAAGTCCGTATTCTTCACTTACAAAACAGAACGTCATGGGAAAAATTAACCACCCATTATTTGGTTCACTAGGAGCTTTTTGGATTGATGGTAAGGAGACTCCTTTTTATAGTTTGCATGATGCAAAAGCGTATCAGCAAAAGAATGGAGGAGATATTTTACATCATGATGGGAAGCTTTTATATCCCGAACCGCCACCGCCGCCTGTTATAGAAACGCCTGTAGAGGCACCCGTTCCTCAACGAGGTGCTATGGGGATTCAATCTTCAGGTAATTGGTTTACACGACTATTTAGCAAAACCTAAAATTCCTCAAAAAAACATGGTGATTTCTAAAATCACCATGTTTTAGTTTCTTTAAATGCCATAAAATTTGACAAGAGAAAATATACACCGGACTGTTCAGGAATTAATTGCTGCTGGTAAAACCAAAGAAGTTTTTACCTTCCTTCATCAACAAAATCTTCCTATACAACAAGTAAATGCACTTGCCTTAATTGAAGCATCTTATAATGACCTGCAGAAAGCTAAATTAAAAGGAGTCATTAGTTTTCAAGAAGAGCGATTACAAAATAATAAGATTAATGACAAGCTGCTCTCCTTATTCCACATAGAAGGTACTGCTAAATCTATTCCTAAAACTTCCTCTAATTTATCCAAATTTTTAGTAGGTGGTTTATTGTTTTTAATGGCAGGGGGGATCGTTTGGTGGTTTGGTGCGGTGCAACATTCTTGTCCTTCTTTTTCAAAAGAAGTTCGTAATAAGATTCTAGTTATGCCTTTTACCAATGTGGCAGGAGGTACCGCTCAACCACAGGTGGTGATACGTGATAGAATCAATCAATTGACTGCAAAAAATAATTTATCCACAGAAGCCGCCTTAGGAACGTCAACCGATGTAACTATGCGAAATGCTTCCTTGATTGCCCAAAATTGTAAAGCCAATGTGGTTATTTGGGGTACTTATTCTTCAGGGAAAGATTCGCTTCGACTACATTTAAATTACCGATTTAAAGATCAACCCCAACAAAATAAACTAGGGGAATTAGTAACCGTCAAAGATGTGATGGACTTGCTAGAAAAAGGGGAGATATTGAAATCCCAAGATGATGCTATTTTATCGCTTTGTGGAATTCTCGCTATGCGCGAAGGGAAGGAGCAAGTTGCTAAGAAGTGGTTTGAAAAGCTGAGTCAAAAGGAGGAGATGGATCGTTCCTTATTGAGGGTATTGAATACTCATTAGTATCGCCCACGATTTTTCCAAATAGAACGCGCTAAGAAAAATAACAGTAACCCAGATACTCCTACTCCATAGGACTGTAAATGATCTTCTTGCTGCTGATAAAAAAGATAAGTGAATACCAGCGATGCGATTAATAAAATAGAAAAGATAAACTGTTGCCCCAACACATACAATACCCGATTTCGTTCCACCTGTCCACTAGCGTTCCATTCCAATTCTCCTTTCTGTACCAGCTTTAATGTTTTATGAACCTCACCAGGTAAGGACACGATATTGGTCAAACTACTTTTAAGTAAGTCGGTAAGAAATTGAACCATATTCCCCTGCTCGCCCAAAATGTATTTCTGTAAATAAGGCTGCAAAATTTCAATAGGATTCATTCTAGGATCAAGGGTACTACAAATTCCTAATAATAGGGTGACCATTCGATTGAGCAAGACGTATTCTTTGGGGACTTGAACGGTATTGGCAATGCCACTTACGCCCAATTCTTTTATCAAACCAAATAGACTGGTCTCAAACGGATTAACTTTAATGTCTTTAAAATTCAATCCATCAATTTGCACTTCATTTTGTAAAAATTGCCGTAGTGCCTCTACAATTTTTTCGGCTGCTTTCTCCGCATCTTTTCCATCAGCAATAAAACCCATGGAGCGTAGGGAATTAATGATTTTATCATCATCGTTCTTCACGGCCCCATCAATCAATGCCAAGATGCCCGTTCGCATGGCAGGCTGTAAACTTGCTACGGCGCCAAAATCTAAGAAAACAATCGTTCCATCTTCTTGCACCATAATATTTCCAGGATGTGGATCTGCATGATACAAACCATCCTCGAATACCATTTTGCAGTAGGCATGGACTAGGCGATTGGCTACCTCCGAACGATCCACTCCCCATTCCTCTACTTGCTGAATATTACTAATTTTTACCCCTTCGCAAAATTCGCTGGTCAACACTCTTTGGGTAGAAAATGCTGGTATAAGGGTAGGAATTTTTACTTGCGGTTCTTCTGCTAGGTTGGCAGCAATTTGCTGCATGGAAGCAGCCTCTTTGGTGAAATCTAATTCTTCCTCGATCATTTTACGCACTTGCGTATAGGCGTATTCCATGCCCTTTATATCGAAGAAGTAAGCGGTTAAATTGGTCAATCGCTGCATGATGTTCAAGTCCACTTCTGCGATGTCTTCTATATTGTTGTGCTGGACTTTTACTACTACGGATTCTCCGCTTTTCAGAGTAGCTCGATGAACCTGACCAATAGATGCTGCTGCAATAGGTGTTTTATCAAAAGAGGCAAATAACGCTTCTGGTTTCTTTCCTAATTCTTTCGTAATCCGTTCTTCTATTTCTTTTAATGGGCGGGCAGGTATTTGGTCTTGCAAGGCTTCTAAGGGTTCGTGAAATGCTTTGGGTAGGAAGTTGGTTAGATTGGATAAAAGCTGTCCTACCTTGATGAATAAGCCTTGTAATTGAAGAATGGCTTTTTTAACTCGCTCTGCATTGCGCACATGCAAATCAAAAATTCTATTTTCATAGTACTTCTTGCCAAACAACTTTGATTTAAAAGAAAGCCATAGGTAACTGAATAAGACTCGGAACGCCGTCCAATAGGCTTTTCTTATGCGGTAACCTCGTCGATATATTTTTGGTTTTCCCATTATTACAAAGATACCTTTTCCATAGGAAGTGCTTTCCATTACTAGTCCGAACGGGTAAGATTATTCGACTAATAAACGAAGAACGTCGTTCCTCAAAGGAACGACGTTCTTGTTGCAACCATCCCGTGACTTTCCGGCACTGGATGGTTTAATTCTGCAATCATGAAATTATCTAGACGTTTTAATTATAAAATTAAAACGGAAAATCACTGGATAATGATTACTTACTCCAAAGTGCCCCAATACCAGCCGCCCATAATTCCTTATTCATAGCAGGAATATCTGTCTTCATCAACCGTTGCGCTTGCTGTTCTAATCTCATCCATTTAGCATCCAATTCTTTTTTACGATCCAAAGAAGATTGGTTGATTTGTGGAATCGCACTTTCTGTTTGATTGATTAAAAACAGATAGTTCGCAGTGAAGCCATTGGGGAAGTTTTCTACATCATCGTAGGCTTTGGATTTACGTTGTACCATCTCTTCATCCCATGCGGTTATCTCCTTTAATAATTCCTCTCCTTTTCCTTTTAGAGAAAGATATTTCTCTCCAGCAGGCAATTTTTGAATAATGTCTTTTAACTGTTTTTGATAAGTATGCAGGTGATTGACTTGGTTGTGCATGTCAGTAAACTTAGCTTCCATTTCAGACATTAAGTCGCTATAGGCTTGGTATCGTTTTGGTGTAACGGAGTAATTAGGATTGGGTAATATTTGAGCGGTGGTAGTTTGGGTATTATCTCCTTGCTTCAAGGTGAAGGTGTAGGTTCCAGGGATAGCTTTATGTCCGCTATATCCCCCTTCGATATAGGCCCCTGGTATGCCCTTCATCGTTTGGTGGTGCATATTCCAAACGAACCGATTCAGTCCTTTCTTTTTGGACAAAAGGGAGGCTGCCGAAGGACCACCCGCCCAAGAGGTGAAGGTGCTATCTTTTTTGGAAGTGTATTGATTGACTAGCTTACCACTGGCATTGGTAATGGTTAATTCAATGGGTTCTCCTTTTTTTGTGGTGGCTAAATTATAGTACAATACGATCCCATTTGCAGGATTGACACCCACTAAAGAATTGGTGCCTGTACTGCTATTGCCATTTAAAGGACTACCAAAATTTCCGATAATCGCATCTTCAGGTTGGAATAATTGGAAATCCGTTTTTTGATTATTGAATTGTCTCAATACGCCCAAGTCATCCAATATCCAAAAGGATCGACCAGAAGTGGCGATGATGAGGTCATCGTGTTTTACGATCAGATCATTAATAGGGGTAACAGGTAAATTCAATTGTAGCGCTTGCCAAGATTGCCCATCGTTCCAAGAAGCATAGACTCCTGTTTCTGTCCCTGCAAACAGCAAGCCTTTTTGTTGGGTATCTTCTCTTACCACTCTGGTAAAAGCACCATACGGAATGCCTTTGCTGATATTGGTCCAAGTCTTACCATAGTTGCTAGTTTTATAGATAGCGGGGGTGTGGTCATTAAACTTGTAGCGAGTAGTGGCGATGTAGGCAGTGCTGGCATCATGAGGCGACACATCTATGGCATTGACCAGACATTCTTTTAATCCGCTTGGTGTTACATTAGTCCAATTCTTTCCACCGTCTTTCGTCAATTGGACTAAGCCGTCGTCCGTTCCTACCCATATCACGCCTTCCTCATGTGGGGATTCTTTGACGTAACTGATCGTACCATAATTTTCAGCCCCCACTGCTTCATTGGTATAAGGTCCACCACCTTTGCCTTGCTTGTCTTTTTCATTTCGAGTAAGATCTGGTGATACTTCTTTCCATGTTACCCCTAAATCATCGGTGCGTAATAGATACTGAGCAGCGTGATAATAGGTCGCATGATATTCATTGTCATTTTCGTATTGCGACCAAATAATAGGGGCATTCCAATTGTACCGATATTTCATATCCTTCGCATCTCTTGCCAAGTATTGAATAGGGGCTGCCATGATATTGGTACCTGCTTCTGCTTTGGTATCTAACACCTCTATCGTGCCTAAGTAACTGCCTCCCAATACATACAAAGGATGGTCTGGGTCAAAGGCTAAAAAAGCACTTTCCCCTCCTGCGGAATAGGTCCAACTTCTCTGGTCAATCGAACGCCCATGTAATTGTCGGCTGGCAATAACTACGGAGGTATTATCCTGCTGTCCACCATATATTTTATAGGGAAAACCATTGTCCACATTGACCCGATAAAATTGGGCAGTCGGCATATGGTCTTGTCTAGACCAAGTCTTGCCTCTATTAAAACTAATAGCTGCCCCACCGTCATTGGCGATGCATAAATTTTTTGGATTAGAAGGATTAATCCAAAGGTCATGGTAATCACCATGCGTTCCTCTAATGCGTTCCCAAGTTTTTCCACCATCACTAGATCGTAAGCAAGGGGCACTTAGTACATACACCATATTTTCGTTTTGTGGATCGGCAAATACTTCGGTGTAATACCAAGCTCGCTGTACCAAGCGATGATCTTTACTGATTCTTTTCCAACTTCCCCCTGCATTCATCGAAACAAACAGACCGCCCTTTTCTTGATCCGAATCACTCTCCACTAAGGCATATAATTTATTAGGATTGGATTGGCAAACGGAGACCGCCATTTTTCCTTTTTCTTCTGGTAATCCATTGTGAATTTTTTTCCAAGTCTTTCCAGAGTCCGTAGATTTATACATCCCACTTCCTGGTCCTCCACTGATGACTTTCCACGGCAAGCGTTGGTGTTCCCACATGGCAGCATACAAGATATTGGGTTGACTTTTATCCATTGACAATTCGGAACAGCCTGTTCCATTATTTACAAATAATACCTTATCCCAAGTCTTGCCGCCATCCATCGTTTTATAGATGCCTCGTTCTTCGGATTGACTATACAACGCGCCTTGTGCTGCGACATATACTTCATCTGGATTTTCTGGATGGATAATAATTCGGGCAATGTGCTGGGTTTTATCCAATCCAATTTTCGTCCAAGTTTTACCTGCATCAATGGATTTATATACTCCATCCCCATGATGGGTCATCACGCCTCTTGGGGCATGTTCACCCATGCCACAGTACACGATATTTGGATTAGATTCTGAGACGGCAACTGCCCCAACCGATCCCGTTTTGAAATAGCCATCAGAAATATTTCGCCAATGCATGCCTGCATCCTCTGTTTTCCATAATCCTCCACCTGTGATGCCCATATAGTAGGTCATTGGATCGCCCGTAACACCGGAAGCGGTTACGGAACGCCCGCCTCTAAATGGCCCTATATTTCTGTATTTCAGCGGTTTAAAATAAGTGTTTGGCGAGGTATTAGTGACTACTTTTTTTTCTACTGCTTTTTGTGCAGTAGTACAGGAAAAAAAGAATAAAATGGTTAGTAGAAAAAAGAATCTCATGTTGTAGTTGTATTTTATTTTTTATGGTTCTTTGACAAATCCAGTGAACGTGTGTCAAGAAAAAAGAAAAATCAACGCTTCCTTTGGTCGCTTTTACTTCTCCTTTTTCCTTAACCACGGGATTTGTCAAAGAACGTTTTTTATCTAAAAGTATCGCCCAATCATCTCATGTTCCACAATCACCTTTTTCAATTCATAAAAATCCACTTCTCCTTGGTGCTTCCAAACGATATTGCCATTTGGTTCGATCAACATCGTATAAGGCAAGGCGCCATTCCAGTCTGGATCAATCGCCTCAATTAAGGCATATTTATCCGTGTTAGAAAAGATATAATTGGGCACAGCGGAATTTTTTTCTTGGAGGAATTTTAGGGCTTTGGCTTCTTGCTTAGGATTGTCAGCAGAGATAGAAATAAACTCAAAATCTCTTGCTCCAAACATTCGTTGTAGGACGATAAACTCAGGATATTCAATCACACAAGGTCCACACCAAGTTGCCCAAATATTAATTAATCGGAGTTTGCCAGAATCTTCATTTTTTAGTAATTGCCCAATGCCAGCTTCATTGATGGAGGCGATGGTGACTTCTTTTTCTTTCCATTCTTTGTCGGCTTTTTCTTTCATTTTGAGTTTCCATCCCCACTTGGTAGAACAACCAAAGGTTTTGGTCGTGGGTTCTGCTGGGGCGTTGCCAGCTAAGACGGCATCTAGAGCTGCTCGAAAATCTTCAGCATTAGCCGTGCCGGGTTTTTCCACTTTATCCAATCTTCCTCTATAGGCTAATTGCCTGTTGGCATCAAACAAAAATACATGAGGCGTGGCTACAGGACCATATTTTAAAGATACTGCTTGGTCGTCGCCATCGTATAGATAAGGGAAATTATAGCCTTTATCTTTTACTCGGATTATCATCTCAGAAAAGTCGTCATTTAAATCTGTATAACCCAACTCTTCATATAATAACCCCAATGGACTATTAGGGGAGATTCCCACAACGGCCACGCCTTTATTTTTATAGTCCGCCACTACTTTTATCAAGCGTTCTTCATAGGCTTGGGCAGTAGGGCAGTGGTTGCAAGTAAATACAATGGCTAAGGCTTTCGCCTCTTTAAAATCAGCTAGACTATAATACTTGCCATCTGTGGCGGGCAATCGGAAATCGGGTGCTTTTGCGCCAATGGCTAAAGGAGGAACCGCTTGTTCTGGAACGGGTTGGGGATTGGCTACAAAGGTAGCTTTAGCCGTAGGAATTTTAGTGGTTTGTTCTGCTTGGTTGCAGGCAAAAAGCAAGGAAAGGCAAACAAGCCAATAGCAATAGTTTTTTTTCATACCCTATGAGTTGTTGAAAGTTATAGAGTATCGAAGGTACATTTTTGTTGGACAGGATTTAAATTATCGAAACAAACTTTTTAAAAATTATAAGGTTTTTTGATAAATCATGTGAAACGGTACGATCCGCAAATCAGATTGGCTCGATGTCCATTTCAGGAAAGGAACCATGCTACATTTTAAAAATCAATTATAAAACTCTTTTCATCAATAAATCCTGCTGTGGATCGTCCACCATTAAAAAGGTATGTTTTCCGAAAACAGAAAAGCCATTCCTTTCATAAAATCGAATGGCTTTGGGATTGTGTTCCCATACACCCAACCAAGCAAAATCATATCCTTCTGTTGTAGCTATTTCAAGGGCTTTATCCATCAACACTTGTCCCGCCCCTGTGCCATGATAGGTCCCTTGTACATAGATGCGTTCTATCTCTATGCTATTTCCTTCTACTGTTTCTGTTTGGGCATCACTTATATTTAGTTTTAAATAACCAATTACAGTTGCTGCTTTTTTTAAAAAATAAAATCGAGAATTGGGATTGGTAAGCTCTGCTGTCATTTTGGTAGCATTGAATGCTTCTGCTACATAAATATCCATATTGCGTTGGGTGTTGTCTGGTCCGAACGCTTCTATAAAGGTCTCTTTAGCAATTTTTTGTAAGGCAGGTAAATCGGAAAGCTGAATAGGTGAAATCGTAAAACGGGTAAGCATAGTTGTTCCTTTTAGAGCAAAAGTAAGGAACTAATTTTAATTGAGAATTGAGAATTGAGAATTATGCAAACGATATGTGTAATTCTCAATTCTCAATTCTTCATTCTCAATTATTTAAATTATTTCAAATATAGCAATTTCAAATTCTTCATCCCTCGCTCTGTTCGTACATTAAACAAATACATGCCTTTCGCTAATGACTGACCACTGGCATCCGTACCATCCCAAGTAAATTGATAGCGATTATCTGAATTAGGGCTCGTTTTGAACGATCTAACACGCTGACCCTGAAGATCAAAAATAGCGTAGGTTACTTGGTTTGCATCTATGGTTCTTCCCAATTCCACCGTGATGGTGGTCTGTTCGCTAAATGGATTAGGGCTTGCGGTTATGTGGACTAAACTATCTGCTAATATCTCATAGGTAGCAATGAGCACATCATTATCAAATACTTCTCCTCCAACACCTGGAGCACCTTGTGGTCCTGCTGGTCCTCCTCCTCCCTCAGCATCTATGGCGATGTCTTCCCCTATCTGATTAGGAGGTAGATTGATTTCGGATTCGGTATTAGATTTACCTTCTTCTAGTTGGTCGCCCATATCTACGATTAGCTGATTCAGGTTGGTTTCATCAACACAGGTCTCACAAACTACACCGCCTAATTCTACTTCTAAAGCGAGGAAGGCAGTGAAGAAAGACAAGACTCGATTTTCTAAACTCCATTCGATGATTTCTTTGACCACTGAATTGGTTCTGCTTTCTTGCTCTAATTCTTGTATATAATTTCCCGCCCATATGGTTTTATGCATCGCCGTTCCTTCTTGGACAGCCGCAGCAGGAATTTCCATTTTACCACCAAAGAAATCTCCGTTGACGACACCACTGGCTTCTATTTGGAATGGAAAATTCCCTTGGTATTTTCCCACTTGAATCAATGGTTGATTGATCGCAGAAAAGGTTCGCTCGGTGCTTACATCATATCTTCCGTAGCAGAATCCATCTCCTAAGGTAGTATGTACATCTAGGATACCTTCTAAAGAAGATAAATCGGACAAGGTGCTCATAAGGGTATTAGCAACACTTCTATGCTCTCTAATGGTATTGAGTTCTCCATTGGTGATTCTGGTGATATTAGAATAAAAATATTCGTTTCCTACATAGTTGATCCCATTAATCCAGAAATATTGCATATTCTGGTCTTGGTAATCACTTACATGTATTGGAATTATATCGCCACCCATGGCACTTCTAAGTTCTTCAATATAATCATTGGCTATTTCAGGCTGTCCTATTTGATCGGCACTAGAAATTAATAATAACTCGCCGCCTGTTCCTGCTGTTTGCACAAACTGAATTCCTTTTAATAGTAAATTTGGAAGATTACTAAAGGTAGCCACACTATTGCTACTGAGGTTTTGAAAATAAGATTTAATCGTAGCATCATCAGCAGGAAGCCAAGTGTTATGAACAGGAACAATATCTGTTTGCGAAAGAAATAAATTAAAGGAATCTTGATCCGTCAATTGTTGTATTAAATGTCGCTCTACTTCATCTAGTAACTCCTGTTTTCCAATAGAAGTTTTACCCGATGCATAGTCTACTAACACAGCTACTTTTTGAGGATTACTTTCTTGTAAGGGGAATGCCTCCGTAGGCAGCAAGACCATTTGATAAAAACTTTCTTCCTTTCCTTCATACTGACTGACGTACACCCCGTTTTCCATGGGTACATCCAGCACCAAATCTAAAGAGGTCTTTAAAAAATCTTCTCGAATATTTATTTTTAAATGATTGCCTAAAGTAGCATGACTAGCCGATCTAAAAGTAGATCCTACAGACTGCTCAAAGCGAGGATTTTTAAAATCATTATTCAAGAAAGTTTGCACTTGAATTTCTCTCAAAGGGGTTAAGGAAGTACGTAATAGCTCGGTTGGTAAAGGAATGGATACTTTTCCATTTTGCCAATTCCCTGGTACTAAATACGTAACTTTTACTCGTCGGGTAGAATCTGCTTGCAATGGAAAAACCCGCAATTCATACTGGTTTTTGTCTTGCTTAAATAAAATAGAAGGATCTAAACGGCGTCCAACAATATCCTCATAAATGGCAGAGGCAGACCAGCGATCTTTTATATCCGCTCGAATGATCTCATCTTCAATCCACAACCAAGAATCTATTACCATAGATCCATCTGGCAAATCAAAACCCATCACAAACTCTAGCGGATTTTCACTTTGGGTCAATCGAGTATCTCCTGCAGAAATGGTCAGGTACATTCCCACTTCCATATACGCCCCTCTTGGATGAATGGTGAATTGGGCCTCTTCTAGTGTACCATTGTCGCCATCCCAAAAACTGGGATCTTGGACATAGAGATAATTATAGGCGTGTAATTGAAAAGAAAAGAGTAATAACAGTACTGTTTGGAGTAGGTGATTTTTAGTCATTACGAGTTGGTTTAAATGAATAATGGTACGCAAAAAAAGCGGTAAGTGTCTGAGTGGTTAATACAATAGTTTAATTTACGTTAAACCCTCAAAAAAGGCTAATTATACTCCTTAAATGTCCATTAACACGACTCCATTTGACGGATAGTTGGCAAATTGGGGTAGGATTGGCGTTATGGCATTTTGGCTTTGTGGCGTTATGGTAAGTATCCTTTTTCAAAAACTTGTCGTTTTTCAACAAATTTCATCTAAACAAGATACGCCACAATACCAAAACGCCATAATGCCACAACACCTAAAAGAGTCTTGTTAAAAAATGAATTTACCATCTTCATAGATCTTCTCATTATCTGCAAAAATCGCTCCTCCATTTTTCATGTCTCCGATCATATCCCAATGAATGGCTGATTGATTTTTACCTCCTGTTTGAAAATAGGATTGCCCCAGTGCCATGTGGATGGTGCCCCCTATTTTTTCGTCGAAAAGAATATTTTTTGTAAAGCGATTGATGTTATAATTGGTACCGATAGCCGCTTCCCCAAATCGTCTAGCCCCGGGTGTTTGTAAAAGCCTATCCATAAATTCTTGCCCTCGTTTGGCTTCCCATTTTTCTACATACCCTTCTTTTACCCACAAGGTAACCCCTTCTACCTCATGCCCCATATAGACGGCAGGTAGGGAAAAATGAACGACTCCGTTAACCGAATCTTCTACTGGACAGGTATAGACTTCTCCAGAAGGCATATTGGTTTGCCCATCTGAATTGATCCAAGTTCGACCGATTGTAGAGAACTTAATATCGATTCCTTCTCCCTTATAATGGATGGTATCTCGGCTGTTGAGTAAATCCACAATTTTCTGTTGATCTTTTCGGCGCTTCAGCCATGCCTGTTGTGGGTCTTCGTCATAGAGATTGCAAGCACTGTAAATGAAGTGCTCGTATTCCTCTAAGGACATGCCTGCATTTTGTGCAGCGGCTTGGGTAGGATATTGGCAAAGATTTCTTTTTAATTCCCTAGTACCTGTACGTTTAAAATAGGTATCGGATAAGTGCTTTAAGGCTTTGCTTCTAATGCCTGATTTCCCTTTAGGGACATGGGCATCTTCTTTTAAATTAAAAGGAGCTCGGATATAAATATAGGCATCAAACTCCTCCATCGCTTTTTGGTAAACAGGAGAAATATATTCCAATTGGTGTTGTTCGGATTCTTCTAAAAAAATGCGATTTTTTCCTCGAAAATCTATATCTAATTCTACAATTCCTCCTGCCCGCAACGCATGGCGATAGACCTCACGGATCAGAGGTTCAGCGAGGGTTGTACTGCGTACGTAGAGCCTTTCTTTTGGCTGTAACTCCACGCAATAGTGAACTAATAATTTGGCATATTTTGATAGGATAGATTCCATAAATATTCTTTGTTTTTAGAAAAAGCTGTAATTTAGTTTATTGGTTCTGGCAAAGTTAAGTCATTGGTAGAACTGATAAGGGACAAATAATTAAATAATCTATTTGGCTAGCTAGTCAAATAAACCTAAATATGGATTCCCGCAAAGTCTCGCCAAGAGTACGCTAAGGAACGCAAAGTTAGACACAGACTTCCTTAGCGTACTTTACGAAACCTAAGTGAGACTTTGCGGGAACAATTAATGCGGATAGGTTAATAATTATCGACTACCTTACTTGAAAATATTTCGAGAAAACTAAAACTTAACACAAATTGGAAGACGGCGGTTTTATAGATCAAATAACCCGTTCCTTTGAGCTAGAAATGCCAAAAGGACGTACAATGGATGAATACTTGGATGAAATCCTTCCATTAATTCGTCCATGGAGCGAAGATTTATATGAACGAGATTTTTTCTTGGATACTCGTTGGCTAGAAATGCGAGATGATGAGCATTTTAACGATACCATCTTGCATATTTTTAGAGATAAAGGAGAATATATGGTGGTGCGAGATGGTGATATAGATCAGTCTCGTTGGAATACTTTACCCAATTCTAATACGCTTATGTTAGATAATGGAAAGCGAAGTGAATTCTTCGATTTAGCCTTTTTGAATAGAGACTTTTTAGTGTTAAGAAAACACGGCGATCAACGAAAAAAAGGGATGCGGAAATACTTTGTATTGGGTAGAGAGCAAGTTGTATCTAGATTGGAATGGCGGGATATGATGGAGCTGATGTTTAATTTGTATCGAGGTAACTCTAAGTTAATCGTCTATGTCGCTGCTTTTGTAATCATTGTGGCAGCGATTATAATCTTTTCTTTCTTTTAAGAAAATTCCAAATTCCAAGCACCACATTCCAATTGCCTAACCTGTTGGAATTTGGTGCTTGAAAATGGGTGCTTAAACTTGTTATTTTTTCGCAGTTCGTTTTTTACGAGTAGTCGTTTTTTTCTTCGTCTTTAGCTTACCTGCCTTCTCCAATGCTTTGAGCATAGTCTTTCCAATGTCAGCAGGGGATTTCACTACCGCGATACCACACTTCTTCATGATCTTCATCTTTGCTGCTGCTGTGTCTTCTGCGCCGCCTATGATCGCACCTGCGTGACCCATTGTTCGACCTTTAGGAGCGGTTTGTCCAGCGATAAAGCCGACTACCGGTTTTGTGCCATGCATTTTAACGTACTCTGCTGCCTCCGCTTCCATTGTGCCACCAATCTCGCCGATCATGATGATTCCGTCCGTCTTTTTATCATTCATTAACAACTCTACGGCTTCTTTAGTCGTGGTGCCAATAATTGGGTCGCCACCTATACCGATACAGGTAGATTGACCTAAGCCAGCTTTAGTTACTTGGTCAACAGCTTCATAGGTGAGCGTACCAGATCGAGAAACGATACCGATTCGACCTTTCTTATGGATGAAACCTGGCATAATCCCTACTTTGGCTTCTCCAGGCGTCATTACGCCAGGGCAATTAGGTCCTACTAAACGGCAATCTTTATCTTCGATGTAGGCTTTTACCTTGACCATATCTTGCACAGGGATTCCTTCTGTAATACAGATGATTACTTTAATACCCGCATCAGCAGCTTCCATAATGGCATCCCCTGCAAATCTGGGAGGTACAAAAATAATAGAGGTATCTGCATCAACTTTTTCCACTGCGTCTGCCACCGTATTAAAAACAGGTTTTCCTAAATGGTCTTTTCCGCCTTTACCAGGTGTAACGCCTCCAACCACATTGGTTCCATACTCAATCATTTGACCTGCATGGAAAGAGCCTTCTTTTCCGGTAAAGCCTTGTACAATGATCCTAGATTTTTTATCGACTAATACTGCCATTTTCAATTTTTAATTTTCAATTATAAATTATTCCATTGCGCTATTGATTCACTGTTTCATTGTCAACATAACGCTAGCAAACAATGGTACAATAGAGCAATGGAACAATAGAATCTATTCCTTATCCTTTACAATAATGAAAACATCTTCATTGGATTTTTTCATATGGTATCGCTCTCTAGCGAACTTTTCTGTATTTGATTCCAAGTCGAGCTTATCCGCTTGTACTTGTTTGATTTCCTTTTCGTAAAAAACTTTATCCGTTTTTAATTTATCTAGCTGTTGTTGTAAGCGTATTTGTGTATAAATACTATGTCGGTCAAACAAAATTAACCAGCCAATAAATAACAATAAACAAACGAAATACCGATTCCTTAATGGAGCAGGTATTTTTTTAATAAGTGGTCGAAAAGGATTATTACGCATTGCCATGTTGAATCAATTTGATGCTTCAAGTTAGCAATTTTTATCTATTGTTCTATTGTTCTATTGTTCTATTGCTCTATTGTTCTATTGCTCCATTGTTCTATTGCTCGATTGCTCCATTGCTCCATTGCTCCATTGCTTTCGAGCGTAATGTGGACAATGGGACAATGTGGACAATGGGACAATGTGGACAATGGGACAATGTGGACAATGGGACAATGGGACAATGGGACAATAGATCATTTTATTTCCCCAACAAAGCCCTACCAGGATAAACGCCAGAATCTCCCAATTCCTCTTCAATCCTCAACAATTGATTATACTTTGCTATTCTATCAGAACGAGAAGCAGAACCTGTTTTGATCTGACCAGTATTCAAGGCTACGGCTAAGTCTGCAATGGTGGTATCTTCTGTTTCTCCAGAACGGTGACTCATTACACTAGTAAAAGCATTTCGAGTGGCTAGATTTACGGCATCGATGGTTTCCGTTAAAGAACCAATCTGGTTAACTTTTATTAAAATAGAGTTGGCTGCATCGGTGTCTATTCCTTTTTGCAGGCGCTTGGTATTGGTAACAAATAAATCATCACCCACCAATTGTACTTTCTTACCCACCTTTTTATTTAGTGCCGTCCAGCCTTTCCAATCATCTTCATCCAAACCATCTTCTATAGAAAAGATTGGGTATTTTTTTACCCAGTCTGCCCAGTAATCTACCATTTCAGAACTGGTTAATTTTTCTCCAGTTGATTGATGAAAATGATATACTTTTTCTTTTCGATCATAGAACTCAGAAGCAGCGGCATCCATCGCAATCAATATTTCTTCTCCTGGTTTGTAGCCTGCTTTTTCAATGGCTTGCAGGACGATCTCAATCGCCTCTACATTGGATTTGATATTAGGTGCAAATCCTCCTTCATCTCCGACATTCGTTGAATACCCTTTGCTTTTCAATACTTTTTTCAAGGTATGAAAAATCTCTACACCCATCCGTAACCCTTCTGAAAAGAAGTCTGCCCCTAATGGCATAATCATAAACTCTTGGAAGTCGATGCTATTATCCGCATGAGAACCGCCATTTAAAATATTCATCATAGGGACGGGTAGCACATGTCCATTTACACCACCTACATACCTATATAAAGGCTGTCCACTTTCTTCTGCTGCAGCTTTAGCAACAGCTAAAGAAACGCCTAATATTGCATTGGCCCCTAATTTCCCTTTATTCTCCGTTCCATCCAATTCCAGCATCAAATTATCAATATAAATCTGCTCGAAAATATCAACACCAATCAAAGATTCTCGAATGACTTCTTCAATATTCTTACAAGCATTTAGAACGCCTTTTCCTAAAAAGCGATCTTTATCTCCATCTCTCAATTCTACCGCTTCATATTTGCCTGTGGAAGCACCAGAAGGAACAGCTGCTCTTCCAAGACTACCAGTCTCTGTTAATACTTCTACTTCTACCGTAGGATTTCCTCTAGAATCTAAGATTTCTCTTGATCGGATGTCAATAATTGTACTCATATAAAATTTTTAGGTGTCAGCTTATAGGTTTGTCTTCACCAGTTACTAATCACCAGTCACCAATTACTTTTTATGCTTCTCCATCATTTCAATGAAAAAATCAAATAAATACCTTGCATCATGTGGTCCAGGGGATGCCTCTGGATGGTATTGAACCGAAAAAGCATTTTTTCCTTTTACTCGGATACCTTCAATCGTCTCATCATTTAGATTACGATGGGTCACTTCGACCTTATCTGAATTGGCAAGAATGGCATCAGGACTTACGCCGAATCCGTGATTTTGGCTAGTAATTTCACAACTTCCCGTTATTAGGTTTTTCACAGGGTGATTGATTCCTCTGTGTCCGTTGTGCATTTTATAAGTTGGAATGCCAATAGCTAGAGCTAATAATTGATGTCCTAGACAAATACCAAATAAAGGATGATCATTCGCTAGAATCTCTTTGGCTGTTTGGATGGCATAATCCATTGGGGCAGGATCTCCTGGTCCATTGGATAAAAAATACCCATCAGGATTCCAAGCCTTTAATGTTTCATAATTGGTCTTAGCTGGAAACACCTTCACTTGGCAACCACGGGTAACGAAGCAATCCAAAATATTTTGCTTAATGCCAAAATCTAGGGCAGCCACTTTGTATTTGGAATCGTCATCACCTACAATATAGGCGGTTTTGGTGCTAACTTTAGAAGCTAACTCTAAGCCATCCATATTAGGAACTTGCTTTAGTTCATGCTTTAGTTCTTCCAGATCTAAGGTCTTGGAAGAAATAATGGCATTCATCGCTCCTTTATCACGGATATGCCTAACAATAGCACGTGTATCGACATTACAAATACCGACCAACTCTTCGTTTTCAAAATACTCTTGAATAGACTCATCTGCTACTTGACGAGAAAATTGGTGAGTAAAATTCTTACAGATCAGTCCAGCAATTTTTATATTGCTAGATTCTGTGTCTGTTTTCTTAGTGCCATAATTGCCAATATGGGCATTGGTAGCCACTAAAAGTTGTCCAAAATAAGAAGGATCTGTAAATACCTCTTGATAACCTGTCATGCCTGTGTTGAAGCAAATCTCTCCTGCTGTGGTGCCTATTTTACCCGCAGATTTTCCATAAAATACAGTTCCATCTTCCAATAATAAGACGGCTGGTACTTGCTGCATAATTGAAGTAAAAATTAAGGTGGTTGAAATAGTTAGGAGGATTTTTAAAATCGCCACAAAGATACTATTTAGAAGACAAAATTGATTGGTGGGAAGAAGGATTTTGAAAAAAGGAGAAATGAGGGTTGAACTCCCCCCCAACCCTCTCTTACAAAGAGGGAGAGTATCCTCCGAAACGAAAATATTGGTTCGGAGGAGACTCCCTCCCTTTTTAAGGGAGGGTTAGGGTGGGTTCATATTAAGAAATTTAACTAGCGAGTGGAAACAATAACTCCAAATAACCTTTTAATAACCCTCCATCCCCTTTCTTTAATGGATCATTAATTTCTTAACAAATCGCCCTTTGTCGGATTCAAATTGAACTAGATATAAGCCAGATTCAAATCCAGAAAGGGGTACTAGTTGTTCTTTTAATAGACGTTGTTGCCCAAGGATTGATTGACCAGTAAGGGAGAAAATGGAATAATAGACGATTTCTTCTCCTAACCAACGAATAGCTACTTGTTCGGATGCGGGATTTGGATAAAGAGAGAGTAGGGTAGGCGCTATCCGCTCAAACGTATTGGTAGTGGTGTTACAGCTATCAACGGTCAATTTGGTGATCGCAATGGAATCGCACCCTGATAAAGAAGATAGGGTATCCACATAAGTTCCTGATTCTGTATAACCATTATAATCTTCCCCTTGACAGATGACAGCGTACTGGGTTACTTCTGGCTTTTCTTGAATGTATAAATCCAATACTCGAATGGAATCACAACCTGAACTTGATTTAAATAAATCGATATAAGACCCTTTAGAATTATATCCTTCAAAACTGCTGCCTTCACAGATGCGTTTTTCCATTTGGGTAATAATTCTTTCCGCAGCGACCGTAAGGTTTAAAATTCTAATAGAATCACAGCCATTTGCCAATCGAAAAGTGTCTCTGTAACTACCTGGACCCAAATATCCTTCTATTGCCTCCCCTTCACAGGTGGTAATTGTTTGCTCATAGGCGATTGTTTGACAATTGCTATTTGTCTCTTGATCGCTACTTGGTTGGTCTTCTTCTAAGGAAATATTTTCCTCCTCGATAGTTGGATTATCTACCCCTGTTGTTTCTTGTTGTTGTTTAGCTTTTTCCGGCTGAACCGTAATATCATCTAAGATGAGTGGACTAAACCATCTTCCACTCGCTAAGAAACATATTTCTACATTAGCCATACCAAGGTATTCGCTTAAATCTATCTCTATGGTTTTTATGTCTTCACAGCTCGGAATTTGAAATGCTCCTTCGCTGTATGCAGGAGGGGTATTGGTAGCTAATTCTAGTCCACTTGCGCTATATACCTTTTTTTGCTCGCCACATTCCGCAGTAGCAAACACCTCTAGTGTATTGATGATAAAATCATATCTAGGAATATATCCAAAAGTGAAGGTTAAGGAAGCTTCTGGAAAGGTTCTTAAATCCATATTGGGCAAACACAGTTCAGCCACCTCCGACGTTTCTGAGAATGCCTGCACAGAAGCAAAGCAGGGATGACAATCTTGTAAAACATTATTAAACTCACCCGTTTCCCAAGCGACATTTTCGGAATTATTGATTCGTAAAGCCTCTGAAAACTGACAATTCGTGAAGGTAGCCTCATAGGCAGCAGTTAACCCATTGACCCCTGTGGATTCTACATTCAAACAATATTGACTATTGTTTGAATAAGCATCGGCTGCTCCGTTAGGAGCAGCGATGCTTACGGCCACAGCACTTTTACCTACTGGAAGCTTCAATGCTGAAAGTGAAATTGAAGTGGTATCACCAGGGGCTAAAAAGACAGCAGGTTGAAAAGCGAGGGGTTCGTTTTGGTCGATTGTCAAGTTGACAGTAAGGGAGTTAACAGCTTGAGTACCATTATTATGCAATAGGATCTTGGGTATCCAATTATCGGAACAAGCTTCTTGTACAAACTCCGCTTGTTCAATGCTTATATCATGTTCTGGTGGAAAGGGGGCACATACTAGGGGGGCATTATTAACGAGGTCAATTCTTTGGACTTCGATATTAAAATGCATGCGTTTTTTTTGCCCTTCTGTAAAGGCGTCCCAGCAATTGCCGGTGTAGTCCATGTAGTTACTGAGCATGTCGGGTTGGTCTCCCATGCCCCCTAGTGCTATGGCTCTATAGGGATTATTTTCACTAGTATCATTTTCATCAGTAGAACAGGAATTACCTGGCGCATCACAAGAGCCTCCAATAATGCCAGATTTGTGTTTAGGCGGGGTATCGCAGACATAATCTCCTTCGATTAAGCAATCTCTATTGTTGGTGCAAGTTTCTTCTCCATTGGGGGAGAATACGTGTCGCAGGGAAAAATAATGCCCTAGCTCATGTGCCAACAATCCATCCCAAAAAGAAGCGGTATTAATAATAAGAAAGTCTTTATCTGCACCGCCCATATAAACGCCTGCTACATCGGTATCTTCCACCAAGAAAATATTGATGTATCGAGTAGGGGCCCAACTGTAGTGTTGGCTAAAAAAGATGGATTGGCTGGAGCTTGGACTTCGATTATATTGAGAATCGGTATGTCGAACGATACCCGTCGTATAATTGCCCTCAGGGTCTCTTTGAGCTAAACAGAATTCAATTTCTGTATCTACTCCATAATGTGGATTGGAATAACTTTGGGCATTGCTGTGTTGATGTCTAAATCGTTGACTTGTTCCATCGAGTACTCGTTTGATTTCGGAATTAGTAGGATTGCCTTTATTGCCGATAGGGGTGCAATCATGAACTACATGGACGACGACAGGAAACACATAGGGCATTCCATTTCTACTGCTCGCTTCTTTTCGATGGAGTTGCTTGCGATAATTTTGCTCATAATTGGCTTGTTCCGAGAGGTAATGAGCAGCGTTTAAGATGAGATTAGCGTGTTCATCTTCAGAACCACAGGGCAAAAGGGATTGCGCTGATGCAGAGGCCATGCCTAGGCATAGTAATACGATGAGGACCAGGGGGTACTTCATTAAGAACCAGACTTGTTCGCCTTGGATACCTGTTGGGCATTGTCTATGAGATAAAGATTTTGGTTTTCTGACAAATCCGTGGAATAAGATTTTAACCGTCCGATGACTTCGTCGTCGGATGGCTAAAATCAGCTCATCCGACGACGCTAGTCATCGGACGAGTTGATTTTTCACGGGATATGTCAAAGAAACAAGATTTTTAAAAGTTCAAGCGCAAGTTCAGGTTCAAAATCAAAACTAGACGTTGACACCTTTGAATTAGAACTTGATCTTAAAAAAATCAAGTTGTTTATCTTATCAAAACAACAGTACCCAAAAACAAAAAAACGGGATAAAAAGTGAAGTCAACCTGTTTAATTCAATTAAACAGTCTTTCATTTTTTATCCCGTTCAGTGTATTTTTTTTGTAAATGGCTAAGTAGCATGGTATAGACAGCCTAGGTGATTCAAGTGACTCACTCATAGCTAAAAATACCAAAAGCCTATCCATTACAGTTTATCCATTTAGCTGACTAAAGCCAATAGGATGACAGGTAATCTTAAGGCAAGATTAATACAATGGGAATAAAAAAATTATTAGCTTACTTTCGTAAGCATCATTGTAAGTGATTGGATTTACTATATATTAATCGCTTGACAATCAAGGAATAAAAGAAAATAATACGATAGATGGTTTAAATCCTTGGCAAGCGAAAAATTTCAATTTAATTGACTTTGTCCCCTTTAATTACAGAACTAATTCTCAACTCCTCTTATCCATATTTAAAGGGTAGCACCTTAGAATCTTTAACGGTAGAAAGCGTCATTAAAGTCTTTAACCGTTCAATTTCTTCTATTTGGGACAGTGTCTTAAACAGTAATTGTTCGTAAGTAGGAATGTCTTGACAAACAATCTTTATTAAAAAATCAGCCTCTCCAGTTATAATATAGCATTCTGTAATCTCCTCTATAGCTTTTATTTTTTCCAGAAAATTATTCAGTGCATTTTCTTTCTGCCAAGCTAGTGACACCAACACAAAGGTTTTTACATTCAAACCAATGCTGGCAGGAGCTACTTGTGCATGGTAACTTTCGATAACGCCTGCACCTTCCAATTTCTTAACACGCTCCAAAGTGGGAGCAGGAGATAGACCAATTTGCTTTGATAAATCTAGATTGGTTATTTTGCTATTTTGCTGTAAGATTTTTAGAATCTTTAAGTCTATTTTATCCAATTTATCTGCCATGACAAGTTTTTGTTTTAATGGTTCACCTTGAGAAATATGTGAAAACAACTAAATTTTTAAACAAGATCGCAAGATATTGAAAATAAAATTATTGGCAAATAAAAATTGGTTTTTCCCAAGTTAATTTCAAATAAAGTTAGAAAACACAAAGGAATAATAACATTATTTGGATTTAATGAAATCTTATTTTTTTTAATAAAATGTGTTAAATAATAATGTATAAAATGCTTGGAACTTATTTAGCGCATCTTCTGTTTATGTCAAAAATATTCCAAACTTAACCCTGCTTTGGAATTGACTTTGCTAGTAAAACCTAGTAATTTGTATTTATTATTTCACCCATGTTAATCCAAAACCCATGATTATTTTAAGTTTCTTAGCAGTAATGCTATGCTTCTTCGGCTATGATTTAGTGAAAGAAGCAACACCTAAGACAAGATAATTTGTCTTATTTTCCATATCCAAAATCAAGAACTGGAGGCTTTCCGACATCGGAAAGCCTTTTTTTATGCCTATCATTTATCTTTGTTGTTGAAATTTAAACGCAGAGAGGCAGAGATTTAGAGATAGTTGGGTTTCCTTTTAGGGCTTCAGCAATAATTAACCTACCCACATAGGTATTTCCCGCAAAGGATCGCCAAGGTTTCGCAAAGTACGCTAAGTTAGTCCCAGGTCTAGCTTTGCGTACCTTAGCGTATCCTTGGCGAGACTTTGCGGGAAACAAAATTTGGGTAAGTTATTTCTTTCTTCGTCCCTTATTCCTACCCTAACTCGCAACTCGCAACTCGCAACTCCAATACCCTTGTCCAATTCTCCTTCCAATTATTGGCTGCTTATTCGTCAGCGCTTTCTTAGGAATAGTCGAGCAAAATGGTCCGTGCGGGCTTTATTGCTTTTGATGGGTATTGCTTTATTGGGAGATTTTATCGCAGGAGAGATACCGATCTACTGCAAATACGAGAATCAACACTACTTTCCAGCTTTAAAGAAACAAGCAGTCGCATGGGGTATTAGTCATTGGTCTGCCCCTTTTCAGAATGTGAATTGGAAAAAACTAGACTATCAAAAGGTTGTTTTTCCCTTGATTCCCTATTCGGGTACTAGGATGGATACCAGCAATCGCAATTATAAAAGCCCTTTTGAGGAGCAGACTGTTTCTTCCTGGCGATTTCGGCACTGGCTGGGGACGGATGAGTTGGGTCGGGATGTAGCCGCAGGTTTAATTGAGGGATTGAGGATCGCCTTAAAAGTGGGATTATTATCCATGCTTTTAGCCACGCTAATTGGCATACTACTAGGTGGGATGGCAGGTTATTTTGGAGATGATAATTTTTTACTTTCTAGAGGACGGCTTTTCCTAAATGTGATAGCACTTTTCGGCAGTATTCATTTGGGGTTTATTGCCAGACAATATCCTTTGACCGAAGGGGTATTTATTTGGGAGCTATTAAAAAGCTTAGGGATTCTGCTAGTTATCTTTTTAATAGCAAATTTCATGGCTAAATGGGTAGAACGCCTGCCGTTCTTTTCAAAATTTGTCGCTCTACCAATTGACTTAATGGTGATGCGGTTGATAGAAGTATTAAGTGCGATCCCCGGTTTGTTACTTATTTTAGCCTTAGCAGCGGTTATACAATCAAACACCTTTTATACTTTAATATTCATCATTGGTATTTTGTATTGGACTGGCATCGCTCGTTTTATTCGAGCGGAATTACTTAAAATCCGCTCTATGGACTATATTCAATCTACCAAAGCGATGGGCTTTTCTGAATGGCGGATTTTATTCCGACATGCGCTCCCTAATGCGATTGGTCCTGTGCTGATCGTGGTAGCTTTTGGTATTAGTAGTGCCATCTTAGCGGAAGCCACTTTGTCTTTTTTAGGTATTGGCGTTCCAGATGGGCCTATCACTTGGGGTAAGTTATTGGAGAAAGCTCGAAGGGCCTCCTATGCATGGTGGTTAGCCGTCTTTCCTGGGCTTGCGATTTTTAGTTTAGTCTTGATTTTTAATCTAATAGGAGAGGGGTTGAAGGAAGCGATTGATTCAAGGGAGTGAATAAAATGCTTATTATAAGTAGTGTGACATTATTAATTATTGATTATTAATTATTTTCCAGACGCTACTGAACACGCCTAATTAGCTAATAATCAGTAATTAATAATCAATCAACTGAAAAGCAAAGTTGTTAACTTATTTTGTCAGACTACTTACTGTTGA
>CALJIQ010000197.1 GCA_937973995.1 uncultured Saprospiraceae bacterium | reverse complement strand
CAGAATCGTCTCCCCCAAGCCCCTTGACGTTGCCCGAGCCGCACAGCGGCGATGGGCAGCGGAAAACATAATAAAACTTCAATTACAGTGTACTGAACGACAATTATTTCATTAACTGATGTGCCTAATGTGACCTTACTAATGTGAACTTATGTGGTTAAAAAAATAAAATTAGTTATGAAAAAATATAGTCTATTCTTACTATTTGTTTTGTGTGTCTCTATTCAAGCAACTGCCCAATACGAATTCACGCCTGAAGTACAAATCGCTTGCACCTCCGTCAAAAGTCAAGGTCAAACTGGTACTTGTTGGAGTTTTTCCACCATTTCTTTTTTAGAATCCGAATTAATTAGGCTAGGTAAAAAACCACAGGACTTATCTGAAATGTTTATCGTACGGAACACCTATAAAGATAAAGCACAAAACTATTTACTTCGCCAAGGCAATGCCAATTATTCAGAAGGGAGTCTATCCCATGATGTCATGCGAGCGTACAAAAAACATGGTATCGTTCCCGAATTTGTGTATTCTGGAAAATTGAAACCTGATACCATTCACAATCATGGTAAATTGATGAATAGCACAAAAAAAATGTTGGATGGCTGGTTGAAAAATAAAAAGACCATGGGGGATTGGAGAGCCAAATATGAAGCCGCTTTAAATGAACATTTGGGCGAAGCCAGTGAAGAATTTACCTATCTAGATAAAAAATACACCCCTACTACCTATGCTCAATCGCTAGGCATAAATCCAGATGATTATATCACCTTGACTTCTTATACACACCATCCTTTTTATGAGTCCTTTATATTAGAAATTCCAGATAATTACTCTAATGGTTCTTACCTAAATATTCCTTTCGAAGAATTAATGGCGGTTATTGATTCTGCCTTATATAATGGCTACACGATTGCCTGGGATGGAGATGTTAGTGAAAAGAGTTTTTCTGCTAGAAGTGGCATAGCCGTATTACCAACGGATGTTAAAAGAAAAGATTTATTTGATGAACCCGGGCAAGAAATGGAAGTCACTCAGGAACTTCGTCAAGCAACTTTTGAAAACTTTAGTACGACAGACGATCATCTGATGCACTTGGTAGGTATTGCTAAAGACCAACATGGAGAGAAATATTATATCACCAAAAATTCGTGGGGAGAGATTAGTGATTTTAAAGGCTATTTGTTTATGTCGGAGGCTTTTGTGCAGTTAAAGACGGTGGGGATTATGGTGCATAAGGAGAGTATTCCTGTTGAGATTGTTGATAAATTGAATCGCTGATTTCGCTGATTTAGAATTGATTTCGCTGATGAGATTTTTAGGACTCAAATGATTGTTGCAGCTATTTCGTTTGCTTGTATAATCCGCTTTAATCAAAACCAATCATGACTATCTCATCTGCGAAATCTAAATAAAAATCTGCGAAATCTGCGATCAAATTTTCACCCACCGAGCCCCCTTCTTAGAAGACTCCACTACTTTTTTCACAAATTGCATTCCCCGCACGCCATCATCCACAGTTGGATAATCGGTATAAACAGCCTTAGGTTTTTTACCAGCGATGCGAGCTTGAATACAGTGCGCTACATTTTTATAAATATTCGCAAAAGCTTCTAAGTAGCCTTCGGGATGACCTGCTGGAATACGGGTAGCTTCTTGAGCAGCCGAATATAGATTTCCTACGCCTGTGCGCAATACTTCCATGGGTTTATCCAGCCATTTTACTACTAGTGTATTGGGTTCCATCTGTCGCCATTGCAAGCCGCCCTTTTCTCCGTAGATACGAATATTTAAATCATTCTCTTCTCCTGCAGAAATTTGACTAGCATGCAAAACGCCTTTCGCCCCATTGTCAAATCGCAGTAGCACATTACCATCATCATCCAATAACCGACCTTTTACGAATATACTTAAATCAGCACAGAGTTCGGTGATTTGAAGGCCAGTGATGTATTCTGCTAAATTCTCTGCATGCGTACCTATATCCCCCATTGAACCTGCTGCCCCTGAACGTTTCGGGTCTGTTCGCCATGCAGCTTGCTTTTGGTCCGTTGCCTCTAGGTGAGTAGATAACCAACCTTGTGGATACTCCACCACGATCTTGCGGATTTTTCCTAGCTTTCCTTTTTTAATCATTTCCTTGGCTTGCTTCACCATCGGATAGCCCGTGTAATTGTGGGTGAGCGCGAAAATCAATCCTGTTTTCTTTACTAATTTTTGTAAAGTTTTTGCTTCTCGCATATCAAAGCACAAGGGCTTATCACAGACTACATGAAACCCATTTTCCAATGCCATTTTCGCTGGTCCATAATGCACATGATTGGGCGTAACAATGGAGACAAAATCCATTCGCTCTCCTTCTGGTAATGCTTTCTCCTTTTTTATCATCTCCTCATAATTCTTATACACTCTATTGCTCGGCAAATACAATTCTTTCCCTGAGGCTTTAGATCTTTTTGCATTGCTACTAAATGCGCCACAGACCAGTTCGATTTGACCATCTAAGGCTGCCGCCATTCTGTGCACACCTCCGATGAAAGCCCCTTGGCCTCCACCAACCATACCCATTCTTATTTTTCTCATTTTTATTATTGATTGTTGGATTGCTGAGTCCACTCTAAAAAGTCTGTTTTAATGAAATATCGAAATAATTACATTAAATGTTTTTTTGTAAAATTTTGATTTTCAGCAAAATATAGATATGCCAAATTTTAAAAATTTGGCATATCTCGCTCAAAATGACTTTTT
>CALJIQ010000196.1 GCA_937973995.1 uncultured Saprospiraceae bacterium | reverse complement strand
CTTACCTTACCTTACCTTACCTTACCTTACCTTACCTTACCTTACCTTACCTTACCTTACCTTACCTTCATAATAGAGAGATAACCACAATTGTTCGAGTTGTGCCTAGTTTCTTATGTGTCTGCATGAGCAAAGACTAGGGCTGTCAATCTATAACCATTATAAAAACAAAAAAGATGTCATTCATTCTCAAACCTAAAACAAGACAAGAAATTGCTGAGGAATATGGAATAAGTAGAAAGACGCTTTTACGTTGGTTAAAAAAGGAAGATATTTCTTTGGAAAAAGGATTAGTTAAAAGAGCTGACTTGGAGCTGATTTATAATACTTTTGGTTGGCCTTCCTAGAGTTTTTATGATAAGGAAACATAAAGATCAGTTAAGGAACTGACCCAAAAAGTCCTTTTTTGACCCAAAAAGTTCCTTTGTATAGCAACTATTCATAGTTAGTTTTGTGTAAGGAATTAATAAACTAAGACTATGGATATGAAAAAATAAGGGCTTCAGTCTTTATGTGTGGTAATAAATAAGGCTAAAGCCCTATCATTTAATTAATAAAAATCAAACTTATGAAAAAATTATCATTTTTAGCTATTTGCTTATTTGTAATATTTGGCTTTCAGACTAAACATGTTGCATACAAATTCGCTTGTTCTGGTAGCTGTATACAGCCTGCAGATTGTACACGCTGGGCTATAACATATAATGTAGATTGTCAAGGTAAGATAGAAAAATTTGTTGCTACTTGGTATTGGGGCCCTTTTTTAGTAGACATTCAAACACATAGATCATCTCCTGGATTTGTTGGGATATTTCCTCCAAATCTTAGCCCAACATGTAAAACTAATTATTGTTCTTTTAAACCTGATGAAGATCAAACGGAAAGCTTATGAAATAGTTCAAATACTGATTTAGTAAGTTTATTATTAAAGATTATTAATTTTTTAATTAAAAAAATATGAGAAATTTAATATTGTTGTTTGTGATTAGCTTCTTATTTACAAATTGCCAAAGCACTAAAAATGATATACTGGATGTTGAAGAAAACGCAGATAAAGCTGAAGCATTTAAAAAAGGTGATGGAATAGGAGAAGGTATTATCTTCGTTACTTTAGAAGCTAATAGTCCTTCTTATTCTCCTACTTATATTATTGAAGCTATGCAATTTATTGACCCTGAAGCTACAAAGCAAGAAAATGCCTACAAGCTAAATGATTACCTAGAAAAGAGAATAATAAAAGACAAAAAACAACTTGATTTAATTGAACGTGTAGACCATGAACTTATAAGTTATATGAACTTGAGCTTTAATATATTGGAGATGGAAGAGAATAATTCTGAACTAGCTGCGAAGACTTTAATACGGGTTCTTAAATATACTAAAAATCCAATAGAATGGAGGATATTAACTAATGCGTTAATAAGTGGACGTTCATCAATGAAAAATGCTGATTTTCAGAGATATAAAACTATGTTGCAATCAAGGATATCAGAATTCATGAATAATACCCCTAGTCTTTATGACGGTGATGTAGAAGAGTTGAAGTACAGATTCCGTAATGCAAAAGATAGACTACTTATGGAGGCAAAAGATGCTTCTTTCAGATTATCAAAGACATAAACATTTTAAGCTGATAAGTGACTCAAATCAATTAAAACGGGAAAGATGATCTCAAATTTCCTGTTTAATTGGTTCAAGTCACTTATATATTCTAATTCTAATTTACTCGACTAGGTCTAAAAGTTTACTTTCTTGTCAAATTATATCACCTAATGGTAATTTGATAGGCAGTATTTTTGCTAATTTCTTTCAATAGTATAGGCTTGTTAAAATAGCCAAGCACAATGGCATAATTTATGGTGTTTTTTCAGTATATAAAAAACACTGATAAACAATATGCTATGCGATTAAAGAACTATGCGCTCTTTTTTGCTACCCTTCTATTATACCTTCCTTTATTTGCTCAACACCAAGGTAAGATTTATGTAACGGCAGACCAAATGCCCTATTTTCAAGGCTGTGAAGTATATGCAGATGGCTCTGTTGAGAAACAAAACTGTTCTAATCAAGAAGTAGTAACCTACTTGGCAAATAATATAAATTATCCAGAACAAGCTAAAAATGAAGGTATAGAAGGAGTCGTCTATTTAAGTTTTGTGGTTGATGAAAGTGGGAAGACAATAAACCTAGCTCTTCTAAAAGACATAGGAGGTGGATGTGGGGAAGAAGCCTTAAGGGTATTCAGAGCAATGCCTCCTTGGCATCCAGGCATATTACACGATAGGAAAGTGAAAGTCCAACTACAAATTCCAGTGGAGTTTCGCTTTTCGGATTTTGAATCCTTTGAGGATTACACTTTTAGATGGGGAGATTTAGAAAATTACGAGATTAGTAAGAAAGAGCTTAAGAAAAATTTATCTCAGCAAGCGCAAGTATTTGATGAAGGCGGATCGGCCGTTGCTATTTCTTCTTTAACTTTTTCCTCTAATAAAAAAAATAAGACGAGTAGTGCGCAAAGTAAAGGACATATAACTCCCCAAATGAAAAAACTAGTAAAAAAATTAAAGAAGGGCAGCTTATTTTCTGTGATTGCGACTATTCAGAAAGGAGGGAAGTTTATTGAAATAGACAAGGAATTTTTGATTATTTGATTAGTACTGTGTAAAATAACTTACAATATTTGTTTGTCCGCCGTCCTTCGCCGCTGCGCCGCCTCGCAAAACGTATACAAATTAATTTTACAGTGTAATTAGTTTGTTAATAGTTGGAACTTTGTTACCTCTTATCAGTGAATCACGTTATCTAAAGTTCACGTAAGTTTTCAATGAGTAAATGTGGGCGTTCCTCATGGAGAATAGAGTCGTTTTATCAAGGAGGTGCATGCTATCTACTCATTTACTCATTTTCTAATTTACTCATTGAAATACTAATCCTCCTGAGAAATAATTTCTTTTCGACTGTTGATATAGTTTCTCCATTTGTCCACACACTGTTGAAAATCATCTGGTAATTCTGATTCTATCAATATTTCCTTTCCTGTTCTAGGATGGATAAAACCAATAGTACGGGCATGTAAGGCGTGACGTGGCAATACTTTGAAGGCATTATTGACAAACTGCTTATATTTAGTAAATACTGTTCCCTTTAAAATTTTATCTCCTCCGTACCGTTTGTCATTAAAAAGGGTATGTTTGAGGTATTTCATGTGGACGCGAATTTGGTGCGTACGTCCGGTCTCTAAACGACATTTGACTAAGGTAACATAGTACATTCGCTCCACTACTTCATAATGCGTAACCGCATGCTTCCCTACATCTCCCTCTGGAAAAACGGTAAATTGAAGTCGATCGCTAGGATTTCTTCCTATATGACCAGTGATGGTTCCTTTGTCTTCTTTCACATCTCCCCAGACCAAAGCATAGTACTCTCTTTTTACAGAGTGCAAATAAAACTGCTTGCTTAAATGCTCAATCGCCAAATTCGTCTTTCCAACAATGAGTAATCCAGAAGTATCTTTATCTATCCGATGGACGATGCCAGGCCGATCCAAGTATATCTTATCCTTTATGGGGAGTTTCTTCCCTTTCAAATAAAAAGCAATGGCATTGACCAACGTACCACTGTAATTACCAATACCCGGATGAACCACCATCCCAGGTGGTTTATAAACCACCATTACATCATCATCCTCATAATATACGGTAATGGGTATATCTTCTGGTGCGATAGGGCTACCAGCAGTTCTCGGTGCTTCATAATGGAAGGTAACTTTGTCGAATGGTCGAACTCTATAGCTAGCTTTTATGCGTTCGCCATTGACTAGGACCCTGCCTTCTTTGATACCTTCTTGAATTTTTGTACGGGAAATTTTTTCTACTCTATCTAGCAAGAATTTATCTAAACGAGTATAGGACTGGTTGGGATCAGCAATATATACAAACTCTAATGGGCCTTTATCTTTTTGATCGTTCTGATTCATAGTCTGTCGAGCCTCGGTGTGATTTAATTTTTCAGGGGATTGCAAAGATAGGAAGCAATTTACTCTTTTGTATAAGAAATTCGGGAAAGGCTTTTTAAAAGCAAAAAAAAGTTGCAACTTTGTTGCATAAATAAGCGTTTTCTGTTTATGAATAGTAGATTTCTCAGTTCTCATTTAGATTTTTTAGGGTTTAGTGCTTCCTTTTTATGCGCTATCCACTGTGCCTTATTACCCTTTGTAATGACGGTTGGGTTAATGGGAGGGCTATCATGGTTGGCAAATCCGCTTATTGAAAATGGCTTTATTATAATGAGCCTTGGGCTAGCAGTTACTTCTTTGTATCCTAGTTTTAAGAACAAGCATCAAAATTTAAAAGCCTTAAAAATAGCAGCTATTGGTTTTGGTTTATTATTCCTTAGTCGATTGGTAGCACATGGAGCAGCAATAGAAGTAATAACTGTGGTTATAGGAGGTTTATTAATAGCGTATGCCCATTATATCAACTGGAAATTATTAAAAATGACGACTTCTTGTTGTTCCCCTTCGATAAAGCGTTCTGCTCTTAAGAAAGCATCTTAATGCTTTAGGAACTACCTTTCTATTCTTCTCTTCTGTTCTTCATATTCCTCCTCAGTCAAGAATCCTTTTTTTCCTAAGGGACATTTATTTTTGTCCCACTACTAAGTTTTTTTAAGTTGATCCCATAAATTAGGAGAGGATGCTAATAAATCTTATGTCTTACTGTCAACATCTAATACAATTACCAATCCCTAATCCCTATTCACCAAAGTATTTTACCCTTCAAACTATCATAAAAACCGTATTTTTCTTATATTTGGATAATCGCTTTAGTAACGAAGAAAGAATAAGTTGAACCAACAGGATTTAGGTGTTTTTAGATTCCTTATATTGGAAAAGAGTAGGGCAGGATGTTCAAATTATTTTTATCGTTATTTAGTTTGCTCAAGGACTATAGAAATTTGAACAAATTCTCTTTTACGCTGTAAATAGTAGAAGATCTACTCACAGAACTAGGATGCTTATGAAAAAGCTAATTTTAATGTTGGTGCTAGGTTGTTTCACTACTTTTTTAGTAGCCCAAGTTACGATCCAACCTCGGCAAGCGGACTATACCAATAAGGGTATTATCTATTTAAAAGAATTAGCTTTTGACTTTCGGGCAAATACCGTTCGTGGATTTTCTGTAGCTGCTAATTTTGGAAAAATAGTCTCCTATCATAGGACGACTTATTTTCATGTTGAATTAGGGTCGTTAAGACATCCGAAGGAATACAAACAAAACGACCAATTTTCAAGACGCCTTGGCGGGCAGCGATCTTTTATTTACGGCAAACAAAATTCATTTTTCGCATTAAGAGGAGGCTGGGGACAAAAACATTATCTTTCTGAAAAGGCGGCTCGCAAGGGCGTAGCGGTTGGTTTTACTTATGAAGTAGGACCTTCTATAGGCATTACCAAGCCTTATTATTTGGAATTAATAAAAGCCATAGATTCTCCTCCTGTTGAGGAAAAATACAGTAGCGAAAATCACGAATTCTTTACAGATATTAATAGAATACAAGGAGCTGCCTCTTTTGGAAAGGGCATTACCGAAATAGGAATCATTCCTGGTGGACAGTTTAAGGCAGGTTTACATTTTGATTGGGGAGCATTTGACGAATATGTGAAAGCAATGGATGTAGGAATCATGGGCGACTTTTATTTCAAAAAAATTCCAATCATGGTAGATGATTCCTTCGAAGGAGCAAGAAATCAGCCTTTCTTTATCAACTTGTATGTTTCCATGCAATTAGGAAAACGTTGGTAATTATAGACTAGGCGTTATGGTATTGTGGTGTTGTGGCAGTATGGTAAGCTAGTTCAGAAGGCAATGAAGGCAGCAATTTCAACAAATGTATGCAATCTCCTAAATCCTACCTATTTTTGTGAGGCGACGTAATCTACCGTCTAAAGACTATTCAACCAAGCAATCAAGAATGATAGACTTACCGATAGTACAAAAAGAACCTAAAAAGCGAAAACCGGATTGGCTTAGGGTAAAACTTCCAATAGGACAAGAATATAAGAAGGTTAGAAATCTAGTAGATAAGTACAACTTACACACTATCTGCCAAAGTGGGAACTGTCCCAATATGGGAGAATGTTGGGGAGCAGGTACTGCTACTTTTATGATTCTTGGAAATGTGTGTACTAGGTCTTGTTCTTTTTGCGCTGTAAAAACAGGGCGTCCGCCTGAATATGATGAGGATGAGCCACGGAGAGTAGCAGAGGCAGTACGACTAATGGAAGTAAAACATGCCGTTATAACATCCGTCAATCGGGATGAGTTAAAAGATAGAGGAGCAGAGGTTTGGTACCAAACCATCGTACAAGTAAAAGAACAATCTCCAAGTACTACCATCGAAACATTGATTCCTGATGTTAAGGGAAATTGGGAGGCTTTAGAAAGGATGATTAGTGGAGGACAAGAAGTGGTATCTCATAATATGGAAACGGTAGAGCGGTTGTACAGAAAAGTTCGACCTCAAGCAAAATATCAAAGGAGTTTAGAGCAAATAGAAAGAACAAAAGACTTTGGTAAGCGTACGAAATCTGGTATCATGGTAGGCCTTGGAGAAACGGATGAAGAAGTATATCAAACCATGAAAGACTTATTGGCGCACGGTTGTGATGTAGTCACGATCGGTCAATATTTGCAACCCACCAAAATGCATTTAGCCGTTGAGTCTTTTGTTACACCTGAAAAATTCGCAGAATATAAAGCAGTAGGATTGGAAATGGGCTTTGACTTTGTGGAAAGCGGTCCATTAGTTCGTTCTTCCTACCATGCAGAAAGACACCTTTAAATAGTGGAGAATGAAGAGTGAAGAGTGAGGAGTTCTCCTAACTCTTCATTCCTCATTCCTCACTCCTCACTTTCCATTAATTTGGTTCATCTTTGGAATGGCATATTATTAGGATTAGCACTAAGCATCTTAGTGGGTCCTATTCTATTTGCCTTAGTACAAGTGAGTTTAGAACAGGGTAGGAAAGCAGGTTTTTGGATGGCTTTAGGAATATGGATAAGCGATTTTCTTTTCGTAGGGACGATTATCTTAGGCGTGAATGAAATCAATCAATTGGTTGCTGCACCAAGTTTCAAACCTATCGTTGGTACCTTAGGAGGGATTGTCTTGATTTTCATAGGCGTGAGTATGTTTATTTCGAGACCCAAGGAACTAAATAATGACCATCCTTTTACCTTAGTTTCTTCCAAGTGGCGATTATGGTTAAATGGCTTTTTGATCAACACCATTAATCCATTTACTGTTATTTTCTGGACGAGTATCATTACTTCTTTTGCGATTGATCAACCCTTATTTTCTCTCAATAGTTGCTTGTTTTTTTGTGGAATTTTAGGAGTGATAGTGGTAATGGACAGTTTGAAAGTAGTACTAGCAGAAGGAATTAGTAAAAAATTAAAACCCTTTCATATAGCGTTGATGCGGCGTATTTCAGGCATGGCATTGTTCTTGTTCGGGATTATATTGTTTGTAAGGGTTTTTGGTGGGCTATAACAGGCTCAATTCTGACTGGAGAATATTGAACGGATCATAAAGCGTTGACCATCAATATTCAGTTATCATCACACGATTTTTTTTTGGAATAAACACTAATAATTACCTACTTCAAGTTCTGTCTTAATTTTGGCAAATTGAAATATTAAGACCGAATTTACTTTACTTGGATTATAAAATTCAATATATTTATACTTTAGTATAAGCAATTTACCCATCCCAAGCAATCGCAACACCTCAAAGTGAAAATGCGAACACACAAATTTACCTTTACCTATTTGCCCTTCTAAGTTTCGTAGTTATACCTATCTCAATCTTTACAACACACAATCAAGTAAGTTTATTTGTTTAAGCCACTTAAAGCTTTCGGCGGATGAACTATTGCAAGTTACTCAAGTTGCGATAAATTGAAAACTTGAGAAATGCCAAGTTCCAGCTATGTAGGTGAATGAACTGCATGCTTTGGAATTTGATTTAAGTTGTTGTTTACAACTTAAATTATTTAGACATCTAGGCTTGAAGTTAAAACCGATATACATAACCCATGACATTACAACGATTTAAGTATGCTCTCCTATTATTGTTTGTATTCAATCTAAGCAACGCTCAAGAATGGGTTGATATAATGCGTCATCCTGATGCAGATTTTCGGGAAGCCCAAAAAGCATTTGAAAGAGATTGGGCAAACAGAGAATACGAAAAAGGAAATGGTTATAAGCAGTTCAAACGTTGGGAAAATTTTATTGTACCCAGAATGGACGAAAATGGTCGCTATGATCCTACCCAAGCCTGGAATCGCTTCTCTAGATATAGACAAAATTTAGGTCGCAATATGCGAGTCGCAGGTAGCTGGACTCCTGTTGGGCCTTTTACCCCACCGGGTGACCATAATGCAAATGGAATTGGACGAATAGATTGTATTGCTTTTCATCCCCAAGATTCAAGTACGTATTGGGTGGGAGCTCCTTCTGGTGGTTTGTGGAAAACCACTACCAATGGAGCCGATTGGACTACTAGTTCTGATGACTGGGAAGGTTTAGGAATATCTGATATAGTTATCGCCCCTACCAATTCAAATATCATGTATGTCTCTACAGGAGATAGAGATCATTACGCAGTCCATTCCTTTGGCGTTTTAAAATCAACGGATGGAGGCAATACTTGGAGCCCTAGTGGCTTAAGCAGTTTATCTCGCATTTTCAAATTACTAGTTGATCCACAGAATGAAGATATTGTGATTGCTGCCACTTGTTGTGGAGTATATCGAACGACGGACGGCGGAGTTAATTGGAATGTGATGTCTGGGATTCCAGCACATCAAATTTTTGATATTGCTTTTAAACCAGGAGATAGTCAAGTGGTTTATGCCGTTGCGCACGAAGCCATCTACGATCATGCTGCGGGTCAATATAATCGCTCTTTTGGTTTTTATCGCTCTAGTGATAATGGAATTTCCTTTGATGAATTAGCCTTACCTTTTCCAAAAGATGCCATCAATAGAGCTGAAATTGGCGTCTCGCCAGCTGCACCAGACAATGTTTATTTGTATTGTTCAGACGCAACTACCAGTAATTTATATGGATTGTATAAATCAACTACTAGCGGAACGAACTTCTCTCAGATCGCAAGCCCAACAGATAAAGTAGTGCATCCAGAAAATCCATCTTTATCGCTAACTATTCAACAAGTGATCTTGTATCAAGGATGGTACGATTGGACAATGAATGTAAATCCAAATGATGAAAACGAAATTTATTTAGGGGCAGTTGGCATGATTCGTACCTATGATGAAGGGAATACCTGGGAGTATGTAGCAGGCTACACTAGTGGAGCAGGTTCTATCCACACAGATTTTCATGCTATTGAATATCACCCGATTACTAATCGAGTATTTGTAGGATGCGATGGGGGAGTTTGGCGAGAACCCTATAGTGATTACCTCTGGACTTCTATTAATACCAACTTAGTAACTACTCAGAATTACACACTTGGTAGTTCTTTAGATGGAAATAATCTATTAATCGGTAATCAGGATAATGCTACGTATTATTATAATGGGCAAGAGTGGGACATCGTTACGGGTGGAGATGGAATGAGTTGTATTATTGATCCTGCTGATCCAGAAATTTTATACACCAGTTCCCAACAAGGATTTATCTATAAAATAGATCATGGACAATTTGAAACGATACTAACTCCCTTTATTACGGATCAATACAGTCGATGGGAAACGGCGTTTAGAATGGACCCCATTTTTAGAAATGAATTATATGCCTTATATGAAGATATTTGGAAAACCACAGATGCTGGAGCAACTTGGACCAATATCTCTAAAGGTAATATAGATGTTCCCTATGGTATTTTGGATCAACTAGAAATTGCGGAAACCAATTCCGATTATCTTTATACAGCAGATCGCTATGAAGCTTTTCGATCTACAGATGGAGGAGCGACTTGGAATAAATTGAGTCGTCCCTGGGAGATGTTTGAAGGAATTGGAGATATGGAATTGGACCCTTCTAATCCAGATAGACTATGGGTATGTACCTGGGCTGGGCGAGTTTTTCGAACAGAGGATGGTGGTAGTACTTGGGTTGATCTAACAGGAACGTTACCAAATATCACAGCAAATAGTATTATCTACCAAAAAGGTGGAAATGAAGGCTTATATCTCGCAATGGATGTAGGGGTGTTTTATAGAGATAAGACAATGAGTGATTGGCAACCATTTTATTCAGAGTTGCCGAATGTAGTGGTGACCGATTTAGAAATCATCTATTGCACAGGGATGCTACGAGCCGCTACCTATGGGAGGGGTGTTTGGGAAACTGCTTTACAAGACTTTGATGCAAATTCGGTTTGTTGTAATGCTGAGGTAGCGAGCTTGACCAAAGAAGGAGAAACCTTGATATGTGGAGAACCTTCTTTTATGATTGCCTCCTCACCAGCTCCTTCAGGCAGCACTTATCAATGGTACAAGGATGGAAAACCCATCCCAGATGCTACCCAATCTTCTTATGAAGCAGTAGAAAGTGGAATCTATGCCGTTCGGTTTATGAATGAGACTTGCTCTTCAACGGCATCTAATCCACTATCGTTGACCTTATTACCTAATGGTGTTTGTACACAGACTTGTTCGGATATAAATCCCAATACACCAGATGGACCAGGTAATACAACTGTCGTACAAATCACAGAATCTTTATATATGCCTGACCCTAATGAGCAAATTTGGATATGTGTTAGTACCAATGGAGACTTCGGTACGCAAGAAGAATTGATGAATATTTATGATGAAAGTAATGCGCTACTAGGTCAGACCATGTTTGGAAGAGATTGCTCAGGGTTATCGCCAGAAACTTGTTTTTATATTTCCATAGATGATTTTACAACTTGGATGGGTGACGGTCAAGTGACGGTTACGCTAGATCCAATTAGTGATCAAATCGGCTTGTTTTGTGAAGAAAATGAAATCTGTGTTGGACTTCGATATTCAACCCCTTCTAATGCGAATTGTAGTGGAGATTTAGAAGTCCCTTTTACACGGAATAATACCTATTATAAAGCAGGTAATGCGTTAATTGCCACTGCTACTATCCCTTCAGATCAGACCGTGGTATTTACTGGAGGAGAGCAGGTAGACTTAGAAGAAGGATTTGATGCTATCTATGGAAGCGATTTTGATGCTTATATAGCAGAATGTTCTAATCTATTGCCCCCTGAGATGATTTATCCGAATGCCAATGACTTTGTAGATAATGGCTGTACCAATTCTCTAGACGCTAAAGAATGGTACTTTGAATGGACCGAGGTAGATGATGCAGCGGCATATCACTTGTTAGTATATGCCCCTAATGAACTGTCGCCCATCATCAATAAGCAAGGAATAGCAGCGACTCGATTTACTTATAGTGATTTTGATTACGTGGAGGATAAGAACACGAACCAATGGAGGGCCTTAGTGAGAGCACAGGTCAATCAACAATGGACCAACTGGTCTTCCATTCATCCATTTAGTGTAGAATCGCTTAATACGGATTGTCAAAATGCCACCTCTAGAAGTGGCAATGAAGGAAAGTCTCCTTTACCAACCCTGAATAAGGAAGTACAATTAAAAGTGCATCCCAATCCAGCAACATCGTATGTAAATATCAATTACTTTTTAAATAAGGTAATTGCCTTCGATATTCAGTTATACGATATAACGGGTCAGAGAATACAAGAAATTAAACCATTAAAATCTAGCAGCCCGGGAGAACATTCTATTCAATTGAATACTTCTCAATTAACCACTGGGATGTATTATATCGTTCTGGAGAATAAAGACTTTACGATTTCTGAAAAGTTAGTGATTATAGAATAATTCAATACAAAATAGATATGCCAAATTTATCAAATTTGGCATATCTTATTTTAGTATTTATTGCGAAATCCCAAATATTTTTTGGACTAATATAAAAATCACCAATAATAAAATTTCTTATCAAGCCTAACGTAATTTAAAAGCCATTTCACAGCTTTTCTTTTCCTTTGAAAACCCAATAATTTGCATCCTAAAATCCCTTTATTAGTACCTTAAAACTGTTATCTTTGCGCCAAATTTTGAAAACCTTGATTTGAGTTATGAGTTGTGAATTATTAGGTTATGAATTTTTTAATCATAGCTACCATTCAAAATTCAAAATTCGTCATTCATAATTAGAATATATAATGGCAAATATAGGTCGTGTTAAGCAAGTTATTGGTCCAGTAGTGGATGTGAGCTTTGCAGCAGAAGGGTCGAAGTTACCAGATATTTTTAATGCACTAGAAATCAAACGTGCAAATGGAGAGATATTAGTATTGGAAGTCCAAAAGCACTTGGGAGAGGATAGTGTAAGAACTATCTCTATGGATTCTACGGATGGTCTAACAAGAGGCATAGCAGTAGAAGATACTGGAAAGGCAATTGCGATGCCAGTTGGAGAAGCGATCAAAGGTCGTTTGTTTAACGTAGTTGGACAAGCAATTGACGGTATTGGAGAAGTACCAAAAGGCGATACAGCTTACCCGATTCACCGTAAACCACCTTCTTACGAAGAATTAGCAACAGATAAAGAGGTGCTATATACAGGTATCAAAGTAATTGACTTAATCGAGCCTTACCAAAAAGGAGGAAAGATTGGTTTATTCGGAGGAGCAGGGGTAGGAAAGACGGTATTGATTATGGAGTTGGTAAATAATATTGCCAAAGTATATGAAGGTATTTCCGTTTTCGCAGGAGTAGGAGAGCGAACTAGAGAAGGAAACGATTTACTTCGAGAATTCTTAGAGTCTGATGTGATTAACTATGGAGAAGCGTTTAAGCATTCTATGGAAGAAGGGGGTTGGGATTTATCCAAGGTGGATTTAAATGCTTTAAAGAGTTCTAAGGCAACCTTAGTATTTGGTCAGATGAATGAGCCACCTGGTGCAAGAGCAAGAGTAGCATTGTCAGGATTGACAATGGCAGAATACTACCGAGATGGAGATTTAAATGATCCAACAGGCGGTAGAGATATTTTATTCTTCGTAGATAATATCTTCCGATTTACCCAAGCAGGTTCGGAAGTATCTGCTCTTCTAGGTCGGATGCCTTCAGCGGTAGGATACCAACCAACTCTAGCAACCGAGATGGGTTTGATGCAGGAAAGAATTACTTCTACCAAAAGAGGGTCCATTACCTCTGTACAAGCGGTATATGTACCTGCGGATGATTTAACGGATCCAGCTCCAGCAACAACTTTTGCCCACTTGGATGCGACAACGGTACTCAGTAGAAAAATTGCTTCTCTAGGTATTTATCCAGCGGTGGATCCATTAGATTCCACTTCTCGTATCCTAGACCCCGCTATTATTGGCGAGGAGCATTATAACTGTGCCCAAAGAGTAAAGAACTTATTACAACGATATAACGAGTTACAAGACATTATTGCCATCTTAGGGATGGAAGAATTATCTGATGAAGATAAACAAGTCGTTTACCGTGCTAGAAAAGTACAGCGATTTTTATCTCAGCCTTTCCACGTAGCAGAGCAGTTTACGGGCTTAGAAGGAGTGGTTGTATCTATCGAAGATACCATTGCTGGCTTCAATTCCATCATGGATGGCGAAGTGGATGAATACCCAGAAGCAGCCTTCAACTTAAAAGGTAACTTGGAGGAGGTGATTGAGGCGGGCAAGAAGATGTTGGCAGAGGTTGCATAAATTCCATTGCACTATTGTTTCATTGTCCCATTATCAATTAGACAGCAATGAAACAATAGAACAATGAGACAATAGAACAATAGAACAATGGAAATCACAGTACTAACACCAGATAAAGAAGTTTTCGAAGGACCGATCACTTCCGTAAAAGTACCAGGGATTAGCGGACAGTTTGAGATTTTAAAAGGTCACGCCCCCTTGGTATCTGCACTTGGAAATGGAGAGGTTCGCTTAATCAAGCAAGGAGGAGAGCGAATGATTTTTTCTATAGAAAAAGGCTTCGTAGAAGTATTACGGGATAAAGTATCTTTGCTAGTACAAGGACTACAAGAATAAACAAAATCAACTTTAAAATATAAAGAGGAGTAATGCCGGATGGTGTTGCTCCTTTTTT
>CALJIQ010000195.1 GCA_937973995.1 uncultured Saprospiraceae bacterium | reverse complement strand
CTGTTTATTTGTTTAAGATGTGTATTTGTTTATCTGATTTACACTCAATAGTAGTCCACTAAACGGATAAACACATAAACAACTAAACAAAAGATTTTTGATGCGTTTGCTTTAATACTCTTACTTTTATAAAAAGATTTTTTTGTAGCCATTGAAACTTAATGGCTTTCAGTTGTTTGTATAGAAGTTAATTTTGAATGATGAATTTTGAATTTTGAATGAGTTACCATTCAAAATTCAAAATTCAATATTCATCATTAACCCACCACCCTATTCACCACACAATTATTTCACACAAAAATCGAGTGAATATGAAATTTCAAGAAGAATTCAGAAAGTTTGCAGTAAAAGACCAAGGCATTAGTGGCATTCATGTAGACAAATATGCCGAAATCAGTGCAGAGGCTTTTCAGAATAGTTTGACCCCCTATATCATTGAAGAAAGAAGAATGAATGCAACCGTATTGGATGTATTCTCTCGCTTAATGATGGACCGTATCTTATTTTTAGGTACGGATGTCAATTTTCAAGTTTCTAATATATTAGTTGCTCAATTGCTATTCTTAGAATCAGTTGACCCTAGAAGAGATATACAGTTATTTATTAATAGTCCAGGAGGTAGTGTGATTGATGGCATGGGCATCTATGATGTAATGCAATATGTAAGCCCTGATGTAGCGACTATTTGTACAGGTTTAGCTGCTTCAATGGGAGCTGTATTATTAGCTGCTGGAGCAGAAAAGAAACGGTCTGCTTTACCGCATGCTAGAATCATGATTCACCAATTATCAGGTGGTATGCGAGGAACGTTTAGTGATATGGAGATTAGTTATCAATTGTCTAAGCAATTAAGAGAGGAATTGTATAATATCTTGGCTAAACACACCGGTAAAGACTTCAAAGCCATTGAAAAAGACTCTGATAGAGATAATTGGATGAAAGCAGAGGATGCAAAGAAATATGGTTTGATTGATGAAGTATTAACGAAGAATACGCCTAAGAAAGAGAGCTAAACTTTAAGGCAAACTACACCAAAATTGGAGTATGATTATCATAGTCATACTCCAATTTAGTTTTACATAGGAATTTAACTAAATTTGTAGATTATTAGGAGTCAGGTGACAGGAGTCAGGAATCAGGCTAAATTAGGTGTTCTTTCACCTGTTTCCTGACCCCTGACTCCTGACCCCTAAACAATTCAATATGCGTAGAGGTAAGCAAAATTTTCGTTGCTCATTTTGTGGAAGAGATAAAGCAGAAGCTCTAATTCTAATTGCGGGGATAGATGGTCATATCTGTGAAGTTTGTGTAGAGCAAGCAGAAGAAATCATACAAGAAGAATTATACGGTAATAAAAAGAGTGAGGAAGGCGATAGTGGCAAATGGGATAATGATAAACTACCTAGTGAACTTACCCCCGTTGATATCAAAAGCCATTTAGATCAATTTGTAATTGGTCAAGAAGAGGCAAAAAGATATTTATCCGTAGCTGTTTACAACCATTATAAGCGATTGCGCCAGCCAAAAGATGATGAGATAGAAATTGAAAAGTCTAATATTTTGCTAGTTGGTCGAACAGGAACAGGAAAAACATTACTAGCTAAGACCATCGCTAAATTCTTAAATGTACCGTTTGCCATTGTTGATGCAACCGTATTCACCGAGGCAGGTTATGTAGGGGAAGATGTGGAAAGTATGTTAAGTCGATTACTACAAGCCTGTGATTATAATGTAGAAGCAGCCCAGAAAGGCATTGTCTATATAGATGAAATTGATAAAATTGCTCGCAAAAGCGATAATCCTTCTATTACCAGAGACGTATCGGGCGAAGGCGTGCAGCAGGCGATGCTAAAAATGCTAGAAGGTACCGATGTAAATGTGCCACCGCAAGGAGGGCGTAAACATCCTGAGCAAAAACTGGTCAAGGTCAATACTAATAATATTTTATTTATCTGTGGAGGCGCTTTTGATGGTGTTGAAAAGATTATAGCAAGACGAAAAAACACCCAAGTAATCGGATTTAACGGGGAGCAAAAAGAAAGAGTAGATCGAGAAAATTTACTGCAATATATCTCCCACGTTGATTTAAAAACCTTTGGTTTAATACCCGAATTAATCGGTCGCTTACCCGTACTTACCTTTTTATATCCTCTTGATTTAGACGCACTTCGACGAATTTTAACGGAACCTAAAAATTCTTTAATCAAGCAGTACAAGCGATTGTTCGACTTGGAAGGTATCAAGTTAACCTTTACGGAGGACGCACTCACCTTTATAGCAGAAACTGCCTTAGATTATAAATTAGGGGCTAGGGGCTTACGCTCTATTTGCGAAGCCATCATGACGGATGCCATGTTTGAGTTACCTTCCCAAAGAGATGTCCGCACCTTTGAAATTACTAGAGAATATGCGGAAGCTAAATTGAATAATTCTAAGTTGTCTCAATTAAAAGCGGCATAAGTATCTGAATAATCGTTTATTCATAGATACTTCTCTCCATCTGGCTTACAAATGAATTCCATTTTTATTTGTAAGATTTTATCATTATTCCTTGTATTGGTATATTTTTTGGTACTTCATAGGGGATATTACCCTACCCTCACAGTTCCCATCCCTCTTTAGCGAAGTCCCTGAGTAGCAAAATTAAATTTCACCTTTTTATGTATTTCATTTACCCAAAACGGTTAAGGGCTATCCTTAGGCTAACTACGTTCCTACTACTCTGTTTGCTTTTCTGGCAATGTGAGAAACCAGACCAAGCAGCATCTATAGATTTAGATTCTTTTAGTAACGAAGATCAAGTAGCCATTGGTAGGACCATGCAAGAGCAGTTATTGAATATGCCTAATGTCTTTCCTATCTTATCAAAAGAACAGCATAAATGTGCTTATGATCGAATAGAAATACTATTCAATACCTTACTCAATACCTCAGTAGTTCAAAAAAGGAGAGACTTTGATTGGGATGTGCACCTTATAGATAACGATGACATACAGAATGCTTTTATTTTACCAGGCGGACATCTATTTGTATATTCTGGACTAGTGAAATATTTACAAACAGAAAGTGAATTAGTTGCTGTATTAGGAAATGAAATTGCTTATGCAGATAAAGAATTTATATTAACGGCACTAATAGAAGCACATGGAAATGTAACCATGAGTAATCTTAGCACAGGTCGGAAAGTCCCTAATTTAGTAGAAATCTTAACCACTTTGCCCAATATAGAATATGATGAACAAAGTGTTTTTGACGCCGATGCCGTATCTATTTCTTTAATTTGTCCTTTTCAATATGACGCTACCAGTTTGAAAAGATTTATTGAAAAAGCGGACCAATCTCAAATTGCATGGATACGCTCAAAGAAAGGGGATATGAATGAGCGGGTTCAACATATAGAAACCCTTTCTGCTAGATGCGGTACAGATGAAGCTACCTTTGAAGAACGGTATATGAGTTTTAAAAAGAATTGTTTGCAGTGAGTGGGTTAACGGGTTGCGAGTGAGCGAGTTGCGGGTTAACGTAGTTCCTTTCTCAAGCTAATGCCGCTTCAATCAGTTTTTTGGAAGTCTCAGAAAAGGGAATTTTCAACGCTGCTTGTTGTCCTTCCGGACTCATTTTACGCCAAGTTTTTCTCAAAATATCAATCACTTTCTCTTCTGGATGTTTAGCGGCAAACTTTTCAAAATAATACGCTAAAAACACCAAGCAAATAACATCTTCCAATGCTTGGGTCTCCACATCTTTTTTTAATTGTTTTTTTAAAACCAAGAATCGAACTCGCTCTATTATTAATTGCTCATACCCTACTTCTTCTAATATTTCTACTGCCTTTTCTGAATGAAACGTCTTTAGCTTAGAACGCCATTGGTTATATCCTTTTCTACCTAAGGGGAAAGTAGATCTTGGAATTTCCCACCGACAAATATGTTGGCATCTAGCCGCTAATTGTAAAGCCTCCGAAGCATTTGGAACAAACGCTAACAACCGATCAGACATTCTCTTGGCATATAAGAATTCTTTGGGATATAGTTTCCCTTCAAATTCCTCTTGATTTGGGTCTTGGCTATTCAATTTATCAAAGGCTGCAATGGCTTGTTGGAACCGTTCTTTCTTTTGTATCATATATTGGTTATTATCCTCAAAAGTATTGAAAAACTAAATGGAGTTGCCTAAAAAAAGAGAAGCCCCTTTCCGATGAAAGGGGCCATCCCAAAAACCAATTGTTAAAGGACATCTTACGTCTTTATATAGTAGTACTATATTATTTCTTTAATGCAATCACTTAGGAATGAGTTAAAAATAACTTTCTAGGTGATTGTCTTAATTATTTCTTCAATTGCTCTATGGTGCCATCCATAGGGGTATTTCGATTCTTTGCAGGGAAACTAACACCTAATGTCAATTCATGAGATCCATTATTGTAATTTTGGAATCCATGAAATGCTACATCAAACGTATAATAGAATATAAAGTTCTTTTGTTTCGTACCTATTTGAATGGCCATTATATCTCCAGGTCCAGTTCTATACGTCAATCCCCCCATTAGCTTTTCGTCTAAAAATAATCCTCTTAAGTTGATATCTGCCATAAAGGGCACATGTCTAGCTTTTCGGAGCATTAAAGAAGGCTCAAGCTGGAAACCTTCCGCCACGTCTATTTTATGACCGACATTGAACATATAATATCCTCCGTCGTCGAAGTTCTCTACTTGATTACCCCGAGATCCGTCTAGCCGTGCCATGATAATATTCGGAAAAGCAATTCCAATAAAAGTCTTTTCATTATAGACCCCATATACGCCGATAGAAGCATCAAAACTATTGATGGCATCTATTCCCTTTTCTACTATTTCATCTCCTGAATCGTAGAATATATTCTCTCTCACGGAATTAGAAACAGACCACTGACTATACTCCGTTGTAAATCCAAAAGCAAATTTCAATTTATCTACTTTATAGCGAAAAGCATAATTGACTGCCGCTCTAAATCTATTTAAAGAAGCTATGTCTTCTGAATAAATACTTAAGCCTAGACCAAAAGTCTTAGCCACTGGACCGTGATAGGTCAAGGAGTAAGTCTTAGGATTACCTGGAAAATCTGTCCAAGTATGTTTTAAATTGGCAAAGGCTTCATGGTTCCCATTGAACCCCGTAGAAGCAGGGTTAATTAATACGGGATTAATCGTATAATGCGTAAAGACCGATTGTTCTTGCGCCTTTACACTGTATGGTAGGATGCCAATAATTGCTGCTAGCAGTAAAATTTTTTTCATCACAATTAGTTATGTTCTTGGGAATTATTTATTGGTTGAATTTTGTGATTTTGCTTTTTATTAGAACCACATAAGAACACATTAGTAATATCACATACGGCACATTAGTAATTTTAAGAAAACTAAGTAACTGATGTAATAAGAATCTATTCTCTTAAAATGGTAACATGACCTCGTTCCCGAGTTCTCTGTCCTTCTTCATCAAATTCTAATACCCAGAAGTAACCGCCTTTGGGTAGTGCTTGATTATTTAGATCGGTTCCTCTCCAGCAATCGCCCTCTGACCCGATTACACAAGAGTAGCCCTCTGCTTCATAGACCGTTTGCCCCCAGCGATTAAATATTCTTAGGACATTACCTTTGGTTATATCTGCACAACTCAATCGAAAGGCGTCATTTCTTCCATCATCATTCGGGGTGATTATATCATTAGAGGTATAACATTCTTTACAAGTTCCATCGCTATTTGGTGGTAAAGGAATAGTCATAGAAGCCGTACAATCGTTTGCATCTGTAACAATGATACCATAATCACCTACAGCCAAATTATTTTGTTCCGTCTCATTCATCACTCCATTTGACCAAGCTACTTGATAAGGAGAAGCACCTCCGCTAATTCCGATACTGATCCTTCCGTTATCTTGACACGGTAATTCTATATCTACCATATTGATGTTAATCTCACCTGGTTCTGTTTGTAAGAAGGTACTTTCTGCTGAAGCGCCTGAGGCATCGGTTATAGTTACAGTATATTCACCAGGAGCTGCATTTACAATCACTTGGCTGGTGGCGCCATTACTCCAAGAATAATTATAAGGAGGATTTCCTCCTCCTGCATTAGCCGTTAAAATTGCATCATTTTCTCCTGTACAACTAATCCCAGTAGAAGTAATAGATTCCACCTCTATGGAAGGGGCACCTACTTCAAAGGAAGCTACATCTACACAATTAGCATCCATTACCATGACATTACAAATTCCTGCATTTAAGTTGTCTGTTGTTAAGGTACTATCTCCATTACACCAAATGATATCTAGGTCTCCTCTTTCTCCTGATACAACCACCGTAGCTGCAGCGGTAGGGGCTAAACCCGTTACCATTACCGTATCAATTTGAAGACTAGAATTAGCGGCAATTGTATAAGACTGTTGTCCAGAACATCCATTTATGTCAGATACTCTAACGGAATATACTCCCGCAGGTAAATTTGTAGTTGTCCGATCACCAGGTATAGGTTCTCCTAATGCATTGGTCCAATTATAGTTATATGGTTCTGTTGCGCCTGTAACAGATATGGCGATAGCTCCAGTGGCTTCACTTGCACATTCTGTATTTTGTTGACCTGTTGGTGTTATAGAAAGTGGCGCATCTGGGCCTCCTACTTGTATATCTGGAATACTGAATCTACATCCATCTGCATCATTAACCGTAACATTATAAGATCCTTTGGGCAAGCCCATAGGGTTAGGTGTATTGGGAATAGCAGCCGTTCCTACCCATTGATAAAAATAAGGTTCACTTCCACCATTTGGTATAATTATAATCTCTCCATCATTGCTAGCACAAATATCCTGTGTGACACTAGCGGTAGCGGTCACTACTTTAGAATTTCCAACAGTAATCGTCTGCGTACTTTCCCGACCACTTCCAACTTCACTAACCCTTACGGTATAAGTACCTGCTGGCACATTGGTAGGCGAGCAACCGAAAATTCCATTTCCGCCCCAATCACAAACTAGTCCCGAAACACTACCGTTAACCGACAATTCTACTTGTCCATTGGCTTGTCCGTCACAAGTGGCGGGGATAACATTTTGGGTAACTGCTAATTGTGCATTACAAACTCGATTGACCGTTACATTATTCACTTCCGTAGAACATCCAGTATTATCTGTAACTGTAAGCGCATAGGTTCCTGCAGCAACATTCATAGGTCCTGTAGAAGGAAGTAAAGCATTGCTGTTCCATCTAAAGGTATAATTCCCACTTCCGCCTGTTGCACTTACAACAATCCTTCCATCAGGATTACAAGAAGCGTCTTGGGTTTGGACAGATACCATAATGGCAGAAGGTTCTGTTATCGTAAAACTTGGTAGGTTATCCACCGTAGAAGTACCACCACAACTACTGACTGTTACCGTATAATTACCGGGAGCCAATCCTGTAATATTTGCCACTCCATTACTGGTGTTTTGCGTTCCACTAGAAGGACCAGACCAGGAGTAAATAAAAGTACCATCACCACCTGATAGGTTTAACCTTATTTCTCCATTGTTAAAACCTGCACAACTACTACCGATTGTTTCTGGTTGTACGGAAATAGCAGCACAGCCAGCACCAACGATAATGGAACCTCCAGTTGGATCAAGTGGAACAGTTCCTGAGCCTGCTCTAATTACTTCTATTTGTGTTGGATCATTTACAAAATTGATAGTAGAACTTGAACCTCCTTGACCAATTACATCAAAACAGACCTCAAAAGCTATTGTTCCATCTGCCAAGGTTACTCCTTGCGTAGTATTATCAATCCATGCAAAAGTTAATACACCACTTCCCGTCTGCATCGCTCCAAACTGTGCATCTGTTAACCCAGGTAGTCCGTAGTTTTGAGTCCTATTAAATTGTAATACGGCTGGATCCCAAGCCATTGAAAATTGGAAGCCAATTATATCTGAGAAATTACTTACTTGAATAGGCATACAAACAGTACTTCCAGCATTTCCATTAATATTTCCACCTGTTACACCAACTGCACTTGGATCTACCACATTGTCTATTGTCAGCGTAGAAGAACTATTATTAAAAGTAATATTTTGACCACTAGCGGTAAAAATCTCTGACACCACCGGACTATCAGAAAAAGAAATAGTAGTAGTACTTCCTATAGTGGCATTATTGGCTACTTGAAAGCAAACCTCATAGAGTAGCGTACCATCGGCCACCGTTTTTCCCGTAGCATCAGGATCAGCCCAAGCCAATCCTAAATTACCTGCACTCGGTGAGCTGAAATTCGCATTCGTTAAACCTGCTAGATTAGCAGGATTGGGAATATTTACTCCTGAAAAGGTTAAAATATTCGGATCCCAATTCATACTATACTGCATGCTTACTATATCCGTGAATCCATTAGCTGTTACAGGTATGCAGACAGTACTACTAGGCGAAGCCATCTGATCTGAAGCAATGATTGCAAAATCACTACTGACTCCACCTGGCATAATTACCGCAGGGCAACTTTGAAAATTTAATTCACTGCCTGAGCTATTCACCACTTCAATAGGTACAGGACTTCCTGAGAAAGTTAATTCCTGTGTGCCTTCACTTAGTACATCAAAACAAACTTCATATAGTACATCCGTTACTGGAAAAGAAACGCCAACCGCATTTTGATCCGACCAAGCAATTCCTAAATTACCAGCAGTAATGAGATTAAAGTTAGAGGAACCTAAAGCAGTTAAACCAAAATTTTGTACAGAATTATATTGTAAAACAGCAGGGTCCCAATTCATGCTGTATTGCATGCTCAATATATTATCAAATTCTTGACCCCTAATTTGTACGCATACTACCTCTCCTACACTTCCCGTTTCTGTTGAACCTAAAATAGCAAAACCAGATGCTGGAGGCACACAGGTATCCATAGGGTCAGGGTCAGGGTCGGTACCTGTATCGGGACCAATAGTTGCAGGACAATTAGCAAAACTAGATAAGAAAATACCCGCGTTACTAGCAATTTCTGTAGGGACAGGGCTACTTGAGAAACTCACGGTTTGTGTTCCCGCAGCTAACACTTCAAAACAAACATCGTACATAACCTCTCCATCATTGAGCGTGACGCCTGTAGCATTTTGGTCAGACCAAGCATATCCTAAATTACCAGCACTGATTAAATTAAAATTAGCACTAGCAAGTCCAGGTAAATTTAAATTCTGAACAGTAGAATACCGTAAAACAGCGGGATCCCAGTTCATACTATATTGCATACTGACAATACCAGTAAACTCTTGAGCAGAAATGGACACACATATCGTCTCTCCCACATTACCCGTCTCTGCCGAACCTATAATGGCAAATCCTGAAGCAGGTGGTTCACAAGTTGTAGTTGTTCCGCCTGTTGTACCTCCACCTGTTGTGCCTCCACCAGAAGGAGGTCCAACCGTAGCAGGACAGTTTTCAAAAGTAGATAAGAAGTTATTGGAATTATCAGCTATTTCTGTAGGTACAGGACTGCTAGAGAATTCGACAGTTTGCGTACCTGAAGCTAAAACTTGATAACATACTTCGTATAAAATGTCCCCATTATTAACGGAAACACCAGTAGCATTTTGGTCGGACCAAGCAAAGCCTAAATTCCCTGGGCTTGTCAAATTGAAATTAGCACTAGAGAGTCCTGCTAAATTTAAATTTTGTACAGAGACATATTGTAAAACAGCGGGATCCCAATTCATGCTATATTGCATACTCACTATCCCTGTGAAATCTTGTGCTGAAATTGATACACATACTGTTTCACCAACATTACCAACCTCTGCGGATCCAATAATAGCGAATCCTGTTGCTGGTGGTTGACAGGTTGAAGTTCCGCCTGTTGTGCCACCGCCTGTTGTAGTACCGCCATCACCACCTGTTGTAGTACCGCCATCACCACCTGTTGTAGTACCTCCATCACCACCTGTTGTCGTACCACCATCACCACCTGTTGTCGTACCACCATCACCAC
>CALJIQ010000194.1 GCA_937973995.1 uncultured Saprospiraceae bacterium | reverse complement strand
AGCGATTTAAAAAGCGTTTTTTCAAAAACGCTTTTTAAATCGCTGCCGCTAAAAGAACCTCACTGCCGAGCTTGCGTAGCAAGCGAGGCATAAAATTTATGGTACTGGCTTCGCCAGTTTAGGTTTAACAGGTGTTTGGTTGTGGTTTCGCCACCATATGCCTATGTGAGTATCCTTATATGAACTATGTGGTCAGTACAACTACACAACCTATTCTTTGCTCTTTACCTAAAATCTGCAATAATCCTTACAATCGAAGAAATCTCATCAGTGAAATCAATTCCAAATCTGCGAAATCTGCGATTCCTACCACTAGCATCTAAAATCAAAAAACAATAACTTGCCCAACTTTTTGAAAATTAATCTCTGCGACTTAGCGTCTCAGCGTTCAATAAAATATGTATGAAACCACCAAAGGCAAAAAAAATCCCAAAAGAACTAACGATCCACGGAGATACAAGAACGGATAATTACTACTGGCTCAACGATAAAAAAGACCAAGAAGTAATAGATTATTTAACCGCAGAAAATAAATACAAAGACGCTATTTTAAAACCCACCAAAAAATTTCAAGAGAAATTATTCAAAGAAATCGTGGGGCGGATTAAGCAAACGGATATGTCCGTGCCTTACAAGAAGGATGGGTACTGGTATTTTTCTAAGTATAAAAAGGGGAAGGAATATCCAATATACCTCCGCAAGAAAGGTAGCCTAAAAGCCAAACAAGAAATCATTTTAGATGTCAACAAACTGGCAAAAGGTCATAAGTACTACGCAGTAGGAGGAATGAGTATTAGCAGCAGCAATCAGATAGTCGCCTTTGGAGAGGATACAGTGAGTCGTAGAATATATACGCTTCGTTTTAAAAATCTAAAAACTGGAAAATTTCTAAGAGATAAAATTCCAAACACTACTGGGTCTGCGGTTTGGGCAAATGATAATAAAACGATTTTTTATACCCGAAAGGATGATTCTCTCCGGCCTTATAAGATTTTCAAACATAAACTAGGAACCTCCCATAAAAAAGATGTGGAGATATATCATGAAAAGGATGAGACCTTCCGCACTTTTATTTATAAGAGTAAATCTAAAAAATTTCTAATCATAGGTTCTGCTATGACGGTCTCCAACGAGTACCGAATTTTAGAAGCAGATAATCCAGATGGCAAATTCCGAATATTTCAAAAACGGGAGCGAGATTTAGAATATGGCATTGCGCACTACGGCGACCATTTTTATGTGCACACCAACCTAGATGCAAAGAACTTCCGTTTGATGAAAACCTCAGAAAAACGAACGGGAAAGAAAAATTGGAAAGAGGTCATTCCCCATCGTCGAACTGTATTACTGGAAGGCATAGATATATTCAAAGATTATCTAGTGCTAACGGAACGCATCAAGGGTATTGCTCAACTACGCGTTAAGCCTTGGGAAGGGCAAGAATATTATATAGATTTTGGGCAAGAGGCTTTTATGGCGTACACCTCTACCAATCCAGAATTTGATACGGATGTTTTGAGAATAGGCTTTACCTCCATGACGACGCCCAACTCCATCTACGATTTCAATATGGTCACGAAGGAGCGGAAGTTATTGAAACAAGCAGAAGTAGTAGGAGGCTACGAGGAAGAAAAATACCATTCCGAAAGATTATATGCCAAAGCGAGAGATGGAAAAGAAATCCCTATTTCTCTAGTCTATAAAAAAGGATTCAAAAGAAATGGAAAGTCTCCCTTACTCTTGTATGCCTACGGTTCTTATGGGCATAGTATGGACCCTTATTTTAGTTCGGTTCGATTGAGCTTATTGGATCGAGGATTTGTGTTTGCCATTGCGCATATCAGAGGCGGTGAAGAGATGGGGCGACAGTGGTATGAGAATGGCAAAATGCTCAAAAAGAAAAATACCTTCAACGACTTCATCGATTGTGCCGAACACTTATTAGCTAAAAAATATACCCGTAAAAACAGACTATTTGCTATGGGTGGCAGTGCGGGTGGATTATTGATGGGAGCGGTGATGAATATGCGTCCTGAATTATGGGCAGGCGTAGTAGCGGCTGTTCCTTTTGTGGATGTAGTTACCACCATGTTGGATGAGACCATTCCCCTCACCACTGGGGAATTTGATGAATGGGGCAACCCAAAAGACAAGAAATATTATAAATACATCAAGTCTTATTCTCCTTATGATAATGTGGAAAAACAAGCATATCCTCACACCTTAGTTACTACTGGCTTGCACGACTCGCAAGTGCAATATTGGGAACCCGCTAAGTGGGTAGCCAAATTAAGAGAATTAAAAACCAATAATAAACAGCTACTCCTTCACTGTAATATGGAAACGGGTCATGGTGGGGCATCGGGTCGATTTGCTCGCTTTAAGGAAACAGCTATGGAGTATGCTTGGTTGTTTAGTTTGGTGGGTATTAAGAAATAATTTTGAATGATGAATTTTGAATTTTGAATGTGCAGTACATTCAAAATTCATTCATTCAAAATTCAAAATTAATCGTATGAAACTACCCTTCGGCAAATACCAAAACGACCTCATCCACATCTCCGAAGTACAATCGGGTAGAACCGATTTGACCTGTCCTAATTGTGGTCAGTCGCTGATTGCCAAGAAGGGAAAACTCAAAGAACATCATTTTGCGCACGATGGGGCAAGTTGCTCCTTTACTTTTTCCAAAGAATTATTTGGGTTAGGAAGTAGAACTTCCACCAAACTACCTTTATGTATATATGCGAAACGTAAAAAAGAGTCGATTGAAAAAAAACTAAGGGAATTACAAGTAGCCCACTCCAAAAGAACGAATAAAAAAGCATTAATTGAAGAGTTACAAGTTCGACTACAGAGACTACAATCCTATTTCCAAAAAGCCAACCAAACAAAAAAAGCTACACTAACCAACCAAATAGCAGATCAAGTTCAACAATTTATCCAGCAGAAAATTGCTCCTTTTCCCGCTTTTCATCTTTTGCGAGATCCTGTCTTTAAAACAGGATATACCAATGGAAAAAACCAATTGATCCATCAAGCCTTAAACGAAGAGCAACACGAATATTATTATCCTTTAGTATTCCAACCCTATGTCCACTGTTTACAAGCATATCATAAGACCAGTAATAGTGCGAATACCACCAATCAAATAGAACTTTATCAAAAGGAACTAAGTCGCTTCCAACAATTCCAATTGTACTTTATAGAAATCCAAATTCCATCCGCTACCATCCATAAAATAGGACTAACTTCCCGTCCTATTTCCATTCGACTAAAAGAAATTCAATTGGACCTTTTGACCTATTTCGAGTCGGTCAAGTGCAAGGTATTGGTCTTACAACAAGGAGTCGCATTTTTAGAACAGTTCTTTAAACGGAAGTATGCCACTTATCAATTTTCAATTGGAACACTAACCGAATATTTTCAATTTCCGCCTACTTTACTCAATTGGATTGTAAAAGATTTAGAAGGTATTGGATTAAACCAAGTTCCTAATAGAAGTAACCCGATATGGATATATTGGGCCTATTTTCATAGTAATGGGAAACTGTATGGAGGGAAGTCAAAACATCTATTTGTTGAGGGGGAAAAATATAGGTTAACATCTGAAGAAACTAAAAAAATAAAGACGTATCTCTTAACTTTTAAAAAGACGGTCTGATCTCTGGCTTCTTAAAATATTCAGTAGTGTATCACAAATTCATACTCTTCCCAATGATTTCTTTCATAATTTCATTGGAGCCACCAAAGATTCGGTTGACTCGTCCGTTAACGTAGAACTTCGAGATGGGATATTCTGACATAAAGCCAGCACCACCATGTAATTGTAAGCATTGATCGACTACTCGACCACTCATATCGGTAATCCAATATTTAGCCATCGCCGCTTTTTCGTTGGACAATTTATTTTCGTTTAATTCTACAATACATTCATCCACAAAACTTCGACCGATGGTAATCTCCGTATTCATTTCCGCTAACTTGAAGCGCGTATTTTGAAATTTACTGATGGGTTGTCCAAAGGCTTTGCGTTCTTTTACATATTCGATGGTCATCTCCAAAGCACGCTCTGCCGCCGATTGTGCTCCTACTGCAATAGACAGTCGCTCCTGAGGTAAGTTGTGCATCAAGTAATAAAAGCCTCTACCCTCTTCCCCTAATAAATTTTCTACGGGTACTTTGACATCTCTAAAAAATAGCTCTGCCGTATCTTGGGCCTTTAAGCCCATTTTTTCCAAATTCTTCCCTCTTTCAAATCCTTCCATCCCTCGTTCCACCATCAACAGACTAATTCCTTTATGCTTTGCTTCCGGGTCTGTCTTAGCCACCACTACTACCAGATCACTCAAAATGCCATTGGTGATATAGGTCTTTGCTCCATTTAAAATATAGTGATCTCCCTTTTTGATAGCGGTGGTGCGGATGCTTGCCAAATCACTCCCTGTATCCGGTTCGGTCATAGCAATAGCAGTAATAATTTCTCCTGAAATAATACCACGCATCCATCGCTCTTTTTGATACTCCGTAAAATACGTCTCAAAATAAGGGGCCATCACATCGTTTTGCAAGACAAATCCTGGACCTGAAATTTGGTTCTTTATCATCGCCTCGGTAACGATGGCATTGTACCTAAAATCTTTGACTCCCAAGCCTCCATATTTTTCTGGCAAATCCATACACAACATTCCCATCTCTCCTGCTTTGGTCCAAATAGAACGATCTACGATGCCCTCTTTTTCCCATCGGTCCGTATGGGGTGCAGCTTCTTTTATTAGAAAATTATTGATGGCTTCTCTAAATAAAAGGTGTTCTTCTGTTAGAATATTATCTCGCATAATTTTTCAATGTGCAATTTTTCAATTTACAATTTGCAATGTACAATTAACAATAACTGGAATACTCAACTAAGATCATCGCTAATTGTTCATTGCACAGGAAGTCTATTAATAAAAATAATCTAACAGATTTTTTTTGGTAAACACCTAAGCTGGCGAAGCCAGTACCATAATTTTTATGCCTCGCTTGCCTCGCTTGCTTCGCAAGCTCGGCAGTTAGGTTCTTTTAGCGGCAGCGATTTAAAAAGCGTTTTTGAAAAAAC
>CALJIQ010000193.1 GCA_937973995.1 uncultured Saprospiraceae bacterium | reverse complement strand
GCCGCGCAGCGGCGATGGGCAGCGAAAAACATAATAAAACTTAGTTTAAAGGGTAGTAAATTTTATTTAATAAGTTGTATCATTTTTTTATTTTTCAACCTTTCAACCGCCCAAAATCCTATCCCTAAAAAAGGACCAGTTTTTAATGACGAAGTGGTACCTAGAATTATTATAAGTATCCCGCCTGACTCTTTAGATCAATTAATACAACTAGGCAGTCAAGGAGACAATCATCATTATATAAGCAGAATGATATTTGACAATGGGGAAGTAGTTGATACAGTTGAGAGAGTAGGTTTTCGACTAAGGGGTAATACTTCCAGAGGTTCTCAAAAAAAGTCTTTTAAAATCTCCTTCAATACTTATGAGCCTGGGCGAAAATTCTATGGCTTAGAGAAATTAAATATCAATGGAGAGCATAACGATCCATCCATCATGCGCTCCAAAATATGTTGGGATATGTTGCGAGAGATGGGTATTCCAGCGCCTAGAGCCAATCACGTTCAACTATACATCAACAACCAATACGTAGGCTTGTACCTCAATGTGGAACATATTGATGAAGAATTTGTGGAGAACAGATTTGGGAATCAGGATGGGAATCTTTATAAATGCACTTGGCCAGCCACGCTCGAATATGAAGGAGATGATCCAGCCGTCTATCAACAAGAAATGTGGGGTAAGCGTCCTTATCAATTGAAGACCAATTTGGAATCAGATGACTATAGTGATTTAAGTAATTTTATTGCTATTTTAAATAACTCCGCCTCTGCTGATTTTGAATGTGAATTAGAAGAAGTCTTTCATGTAGATGTTTATCTAAAAGTACTGGCTTTTGATATTTTGACTTCTAATTGGGATGGGCCTATTTATAATAAAAACAACTTTTACTTATACCATAATCAGGCTACTGGTCAGTTTGAGTATATTCCTTTTGATTTGGACAATACCTTTGGCATTGATTGGTTTATTGGCGATCTAGCAACTAGAGATATTTACAATTGGAAACCGACTGGCGAAGCTCGTCCATTATATACCCGTCTGTTAAATCATAAACCTTATAAAAATCGCTTTAGTTTTTATATGCAGCAAATGCTCGAAACGGTTTTTAATCCTACGATTTTACATCCTTATCTAGATACCCTCAAGGAAAAAATTGATGTCTATGTAATAGGTGATCCCTTCCGAAGTAAAGATTATGGTTGGAGTCTAGAAGACTATCACACTTCTTATGAAGCAGCCTTAGGACAGCATGTGGAGTATGGATTAAAGCCCTATATTTCTGAGCGATATGAAAGTGCATTGGGTCAATTAAAATTAGAAAATATTGAACCGATTTTTCAATCCATTCAACTTCCCTTACCCATTACTAATACACCGCTCACCCTCACCGCAGAAGTAATAGACGATAATAGCATTGCTTCTATTAATTGCTGTTATTCCATTGGTGAAAGTCCAGATGTTACTTGTATGCCCATGCAACTTGTAACGGAAACAAATCAATATACCATTCATCTTCCCCAGATATCAGAAGCGACAACTATTCACTACTTTATTACTGCGATAGATAATGATGGCTTAGAGAAATCCTATCCCAATTGTGGCCCGCTAAGTTTATCTATTGACAATAAAACGCTTCCGCTTTTCATTAATGAAATCCAAGCTAGAAACACCAGCACCATCAGTGATGAGGCAGAGCAGTTTGACGATTGGCTGGAGTTGTATAATAGTGGAGAAGAAAGCATTAATTTAAGCACCTTGTTCTTAACCGATGATGAGACTCGACCTGACAAATGGCAGTTACCTGATCTAACAATAGCACCCAAATCTTTTCTATTAATATGGGCAGATGAAGATCAAGAGCAGGGGGAATTACATAGTAATTTCAAGCTAAGCGGGAGTGGAGAATTCATAGGTTTATTTGAAAAAAGTGGAGACGATTTTGTCCCCATTGATGGCTTTACATTTGGGGAACAAGTAGAAGATAAAACCTATGGACGAATACCCGATGGGGGTGGAATATTACAAGAAATGATACCAACCCCTAATGTCTCGAATGATTTGACTTCTGCTGTCAATGATCTCCTCAAAATAAACTTCCAAATTTTCCCTAACCCTACTGCAAATCAAGTGACGATTTCCATTCTAGATCATACGTTTACCGATCTTTCAGTAACAGGAATAGATCTATTAGGTCAAGTAGTTTTTGAAGCCCCAATGGTGAATAATCAATTGACTTGGAATATGCGTAATTTACCAAATGGCACTTACTTTGTTCAGCTAAAAGAGCAAGGTCAATTAATAGGGATCGTAAAGGTTTTACTAGTCAACCATGAATAAAACAAGCCTGCAAATATTCGAAGAATGTGGGGAAGTATATGGGCTAGTAGAACTGGTTGGAAATGAGCAATCACTCATAACTTCCATTGCCTCTTTTGAAAAAGGTGGGCCTCAAACGATGGTATTTGCTCCCAACCAAAAAGCATTTGAAACAGCATTATCCAACAAAGCCTCTTTAATAGTAATATCCAATAAAACAGCTATTCCAACAAATCTATCTTTGGCAGATACAGCGATTATCAAAAGTGCCAATATCGCAGTCGCTCATGCTCGCATCAAACAAAAATATGCAGATCATGACCTTTCACAATCAGGTTGGTCGGCTATTCATCCTTCGGCTGTTATCCATGAAAGTGTACAATTACCAAAAGAGATAAGAATAGGACCCAATGTTGTAATTGAGCAGGGAGTGACGATAGGTGAAAAAAGTAATATCTTGGCCAATGTAGTAATTGAACACCACGCCAACATAGGCACGGATGTCACCATTCATCCAGGTACCATCGTTGGATGGGATTGTGTGATTGGAGACCATTGTTTAATTCTCTCCAATAGTGTCATTGGTAGCGAAGGATTTGGCTATGCCCAAGATCAATATTTCAATCATCATCGCATTCCACAAACTGGAAATGTCATTATCGGAAACAAGGTTACGATTGGCGCATTGAATACCATAGACCGAGGCACTTATGGACCAACCCGTATTGGAGAAGGCTGCATTTTTGACAATCAATGCCATGTAGCGCACAATGTAACAATTGGGAAGCAGTGCATTCTTTTATCTGGTTTTCTTTGTGCTGGTTCTAGTGTCTTAGGCGATCGGGTAGTAGCTAGCGGAGGCACGATGATTAAAGACCATGTTACCATTTGCAGCGACGTTTATTTGATGCATCGAGCAGGAGTTATAAAGGATATTTCCACTCCTGGAATGTACGCAGGTGCTCCTGTGTTACCGATGTCTGAGTATGTGAAGAGTAATGCGATTTACGCAGATTTAGGAGCTTTGAGAAAAGAAATAAAAATATTACAAGCGAAAATAGAACGACTATCCTTCTCCCAATAATCTTTTATAAGCAGCCGCAATTCGTTCATCAGATACCTTCCTGTTAAAAAGGAAAAAAGCGATTAGACTTGCCAATTGAATTCTAAGATAACTTCGATTATCATATTTTCGAGTGGAGACCATCACCTCTTTCGGAATTATATAAAAAGTTGTGTTTGCTTGCGCTTTTCGGATTAATTCATATTCTTCCATGATTTTGCAATCCTCCCGATAAGCTCCTAATTCTTCAAAGAAAGAAGAGATAATAAATAAGGTTTGGTCGCCGCCTCTACACCATAATTTTTGAAAACGAGTACAATAGCTATTCAGCTTAAGCATCAAATGATTGCTTTGATACTTAGCTCGATAGCAACCAATTTGATAGCCTTTTTGAATAGCTAGTATAATATCTTGTAAATAGGAAGTTGGCGGAAGGGTATCGCAGTGCACAAAAAATAAAATATCCCCCTTTGCGACGGCAGCCCCTTTATTCATTTGGTGTGCCCTGCCGCAGGTATCGCATATAATGACGGTTGCCCCTGCTTGTTCCGCAAGCATAACTGTTTGGTCTTGGCTATTGCCATCCACCACAATTATCTCTTTTAAGTGCTCATTTCCATTTTCTTGTAAATGCCTCACTAACTCACCAATTAGCCGTTCTTCATTTAAAGTTGGGATGATAACACTAATGGTTTGCATTGTTTTGATAGAATAAATATTGATAATTAACTAAGTCTTATGCCATAATGCCGCAATGCCAAAACGCCATAATGCCTCCCTAAAAAGCCTCTCCTATTGTAATATAAAAACCGCTGGTATTCTCTCCAAATCCAGCATCTAATCGAATATATACCTTTTCTTTCTGATTCACCAAAATTCTTAATCCAGTACCATAATTAAATTTAAAATTAGCAAGCTCGAAATCAGAAAAAGTACCAGCCACCTCCCCTACTCCAACAAAGGCTACACCACGTAGCCATTTCCAAAACAAGGGAAACCGATATTCCCCTTGCCAGCTCACAAAGTGATGATCTCGAAAACGTCCTTCAAAAAAACCTCGCATTCTCTTCGGTCCACCTAATAAGGAAAGTTGATTAAAAGGTACTTCTCCCTTAGTGAATTCCCCGTAGAAATTGGTTGCAAGAACTTGCTCGCCAAAATTCCAAAAACTACTAATATCGATATATAGTTTAGAAAAATTAAAATCACTACCTACAAATTTTCCATTTTGGAATGCCACAATCTCCGCAAATATTCCTTTAGTTGGAAAGAAAATATTATCTCTGGTATCATAATTTCCCACAGCACCCAACCCTGATAAAAAACCACCTTGACTGCCCGTGATATTTTCTTGATCTAAAAAACCTCCTTCCTCTACTTTTTGAATTTTAAAATCGTCCAACCAATACCGCCCACCAATGAATATATTGGGATAGACTTGTTTTAATACATTTAATCGAATTCTAGGAAAATTTACATCATAGAATTCCAAGTCTTCCTCCCTGGTCGCATTGCCTACTCCGAAAAATTGATACGTATAGAGATAATATCCCAACTCTCCATATATCTTTAGCCTTTCTTCATTTTTAAACAATTGGTACGGCAGGTAGAGTAATATCTGCTTGTTTAAGGTATAGGCAAAACCCAATTGCAATTGAGAAGGATTGCTTTGTAATGATTCTCCTTTTAGACGAAAAGTATAAATACCAGCTGCCCCAAATCCCCAATCGGTTTCAGGTGCAAAAAAGACGATGGGTACGCCGAATATGCGATTCCTTTTTGCTAAGGTATCTTTGGTCTCTTGACCAAAGACTGTTAAAAACCATCCTAATAGTAAAAGTGTAAGGTATATTTTCTGCAATGATCGTAGCAATTTGAAATGAATAAACGTATATAGACTCCGTAAAGACAAATCATCCAGATACCTTTAAGTTTAAAAAAGATAAAGCTAACTTTCAGAAGTGGTTGGCTGTTTAAAGTCAGTAACAGTAGTTAGGCAGAATAAATAGAACAGTTGATTAACTCGTCGGATGGCTGCGCCGTCCGATGAGCCTTCCCATCCGACGGCGTTAGCCATCGGTCGGGAATAGATCGTTGTTTCGTCTTTCCTGTCCAACTACTAACCACTAGGACAATAATACATCAATTATGAATAATTTATTCACTCTTTGCTGCTTTTTACTCCTTTCTTGCTATCTAAAATCTTTCAGTGGTATAGTACCGACTTCACAAAGAAAGGATTTTTTAGTCGGTTATTTGGTGGGAAAGGACGGACGCAAAAATTGATTAATTATATACAGCCCTATGGTGATACGCCTTTAGATAAAAATACTTCTATTGAGTTTTTAGAGTATGATTGGTCTTTGAATGGTGGCAGATAGATTATTATAGGGGTAGTAGCATGACGGGGTCACTTCAAAGTGCTATTGATACCCCACATCTTTTTGATCTCTACAATCCAGAAGGGGATTGAATACGAATAGCCCTAGATGCAATCTAGGGATAAGATTGAGGATATTTCCCAACCCAGAATGGGTTGAATGTGCGATATTCAACCCATTCTG
>CALJIQ010000192.1 GCA_937973995.1 uncultured Saprospiraceae bacterium | reverse complement strand
AACGCTTTTTAAATCGCTGCCGCTAAAGAAACCCTATTGCGAATCGACTTTAGTCGCCGAGCAATTTTTTGCCAAATTTAAATTTTTCTTAACACCCCTAATCCCTAATAGTGTTTATTCCAAAATTTATCGTATGGCGTTGACCGTCTATCGTCAAGTGAAACGACCGTCAACCGTCAACCGAATAAAGTTTAATGAACAATTAATTAATTAGAGATAATTGCACATTGAAAATTATCGTCCTAAAATCAATTTTTGAATTCGTTGTTTAAAAACGAATTGGGGAGTTTCGTCGTATAGTTTTTGGTATAATTTGAGGGCATTATCTCGATAGGTGGTTTGTTTGTCGATTTGATACAACTCATAAAATATAGCCGCCTTTTCATTAGGCGTTTCTACTTCTTTTAATAAAGTACTCAGCATTTGATGTGCTTGCTTTTTCTTGTTCGTACTAGATAGCACTCTAGCACCTAATAATTTAGCATCAAATAAAATATTAGGATTGCCGAGTTGTTTAGCAAGTTTCAATGCCTCTTTTTGAATAGCAATAGCTTCTTCAAATCTTTCCTGTGCTAATAAAGGTTTCCCTTTTTCCACCAAACTCTCTCCGAGTACTAAGCGATTATTTATCTGACGAGACACTTCAATTGCTAAGTCATAATACTTAATAGAGATTTCAAATTGATTTTTATAATAATAAATATCCCCTAAGGTATTGACTGCTTTGGCAATTCCTTTTTGATAACTTAGTTCTCGACAAATGGCTAACTGTCGTTCTAAGTATTGGATGGCCTTATCAAATTCTCCTTTGACCGTATGCAATTGCCCGATCAATCCTAAGGTGATCGCAATACCTTGTTGGTCGCCTAATTCCTCTACTACTTCTAGGTCTTTTTGGAAGTTGTGCATGGCATTGGCATAATCCCCTTTACGCTCATAAACGGTGCCGATGCAACCAATCGCAATCGCAGTTAACTGTTTATTACCTAATTCTTGCGCTAGTTTTAATCCTTGTTGGTAGCAAGTTAGGGCATCATCATAGTCTCCTTTTTCAAAATAAACAATACCCAGATTGGTGTCCAAAATGGCCATTCCAGATTTATCGTTTCTTTCTTGGCAGATAGCTAGTTGATTTTTTTGCCATTCAATGCCTTGCTCGAATTCTCCAAGATTCATGTAGGTCAATCCCAAATTGGCGACTGTTTGTGCATTGGAAGAATTATAATCGAACTGCTTACTTAATTCTATACTTTTTTTGAAAAAGACTTTTGCTTCTTTATATTGCCCTTGTCGGAAGTTTAGATTTCCTAAATTACCATATGCTTTGACTAGCTCATACTCATTATTACTAGCTTCGAGATGTAATAAGGCTTTTTCTACATTTTTCTTTGCTTTTCTATAATTTCCAGTTAAAAGTAATAAGTAGCCATAACTATTATACACCCTACCTAATAAAATATTTTCGCCTAAATCTTTTGCGTATCGTAAGGCAGAACTTAGACTTCGCTCACACTCTTTCCAGTCACCAATCATTTCTAAAATACTAGCACGACGTAATTTAGCCCTGATAAGTTGAGGTCGTAGTTCAAGTTTATCTTTTATCAGTTTGATATATTTATCATACAACTGAAGTGCTGTTTTATTCTGAAAACTTTTGCGGGCTCTCCTTGCTGCTTTTTGAGTAAATTCGATGGTTTTATCTTCATTACCTGCTTGTTCATAATGGAAGGATAAGTCTAGATACTTTTCTTCTAGTTTGTCTGCATATACTTTTTCAATCGCTCTTGCGATAGAGGCGTGTAACTCTCGTAGGCGGGTGCGTAATTGCATTTCATACACTGCCTCTCTAAGAAGAGAGTGTTTAAAAATGTAGCGCAACTCATTCATAGCCCTCCATATCTGACCCTTTTCTGCTGTCTTGATTTGTTCTGTAAGTAAGACTTTTACATTTCCATTGTTCGTGTCGGAAAAACTAATTTGATTTTGCATCACCTCACTTAAAATGGGTACTTCAAACTCTCGACCAATTACGGCTGCTGCTTTTACGGTCTCCTTTACCAAGTCTGATAATCGATCAATCCTTGCCATTAAGACGGAATTGATAGAAGCCGATAAGCGGATACTATTATCTTTTAATACCCATCTTTCACCTTCTTGTATCAACAGATCACTCTCCAGAAAGTACTCTAAAATTTGCTCCGCATAAAATGGATTACCATTGGTTAAGCGTTCAAATAATTCTAAAAAGTCATCATCCAATTTTCCTCCTAACCTTGAATAGGCTAAATTTTCTAATACCTTAGGTTGTAACAAATTCAAATCCACCTCATAGTACTGAATGGCAGCTATTTCTCCTAACAGGACATTGTCTAAAATACTAGACTTACTACCATCATCTTTGTACCTAGAAATTACTAGAATAAAAATGGGATAAGAAGCGACTTGCTTTATCAATTCATTTACTAACTCTATCGAGCTATCATCAAACCAATGCCCATCTTCCAATTCAATAAATACGGGTTGGATCAAACATTCTGCTTTAAACAGGGTGATAATAGCAGATAAAATATTTTGGTATTTCCCTTTTGCATCTAATTGTTCCCAAAGAGAATCATCGTAGTAAATACCAATTTGAGCGGCTAAGACAGAGCGAGTCCTAGAAATTTCTAGATAAATTTCTTTGGCTTCAGGATGTTGGATTTGCCCTATATCATTCAATAGTTGTTGAAAGCGTTTTTCAAAATTAGTGCGGTTATCTACTTTGTTTAGTTCAGGCGATTGTTTGAAATAATAATTTAAAAAGTAGATAAAAGGGTTAAACGGTTTTTGTAGGATTTGATCTGCTTGGCAAGTAAAGCAGGTAATGGAATTGTTGATTTGTAACCGATTTTTTAACTCATGAGAAATCCTGCTTTTACCAATACCTGCCTCTCCATATATATAAGCGATGCCAGGCACTTGCTGTTCGAAGGTTTGAGTAGCAAAGGTTTTTAAAGCTTCTAATTCTGCGTCCCTACCGATCATTTCCCCATCATAGGTGGGGTTGTGACCAACCAGTTGTCCTTGTAATAAATAGGTGGGAACATTCCCTAGAATGCCTTTATAATGAATATCCCCTTTATGTTTAAATCGGTAATTTTGATTTTTTTGAATGTTTCGTCCCACCAATACTTCTCCCCAGTCTGCATAGGTCATCAGACGGGCTGCTAAATTTACCCGATTCCCTACTGCGGCATATTGGCAACGTTCCGTACCTCCTACAATGCCCGTATAAGCAGTACCGGAAGTAATCCCCATTCGATATTGAAGATTGGTTTCTTTTTGAAGGGTCTGAGTGGTGTTTTCTATCGCTAAGGCTAATTCCAATGCTCGTTCATCATTGTTTTCAAAGGAGGTAGGTGCACCAAAAAAACCAACTAAGACGCCTCCCTTATCACTAAAATCTACTTCTTTTAAATACCCTGAAAAGTTGTAGAATTGGGAGAGGACAATACTGACGAATTTGTTCAACGTCTCATGGTCTTCCACTCCTCTAAAAGAAATAAAAACAGTGACTACCGACCGGAATTCTCCTTGTTGATTAAACCGAACAACCGAATCTAATAAGAATTTTTCAGCAACCGTTTTAGAAAGCAACGGTTGTTGCGTAGTGGCATAGGCTTTTGTTTTTTCAGGTAAGTATTCTTTTATTAACTGCTTAAAGCCAGTTGCTTTGGGTTGGAAAAAGGTGGTTAAGTTGGAGACCGTTTGAAAAAAAGAGTCATCAATGATGATCTCTTGTTCTTGCGCATGCACTTCACTTTGTACACATTGGTCTATGCCTGCCCCTCTAAAGTAGAACGATTTGTGCCGATTCCCTACAATTCCCCATTCAACTTTACCGGTGGAGATACCCACTTTTACCCCAATTTTAAAGTCTCCATATCGGGTTCGCCACACCTCTTTTTTTCGGAACAAATCTCGAATACGCTGTGCGGTTAGAATGATTTCCCAAGCTTGTATATTGGAAGATAAAGGAAAAATAGCGGTGAATGCGTCTCCTGCGAAATAGGGAATAAAGCCACCCCTAGCATATACAAGTCGAACCAGAGGTTCAAATATGCGATTTAGGATAATGGACAATACTTCAGCCCCATCAACCCCTCTTTTCATGAGCGTTTCTGTTAAAGGCGTGAAACCGCTCAAATCAATGAACATGGTATAAGCCTCCAAGTCTCCATGCGTTTGTTCCGCTTGGAATTGCTCTTGAATAAAATATGGTATCAAATTTCTCACCGATGGATATTCTGGAGTTGGTTAAAAGATGCGGTGACTGAAAGTAATTTGGAATGATGAAGAAGCGAATTTCGAATACCATTTCCTACAACATTCATTCAATCAAAATTACAAATTAAACAATATTGAGGAAAATTACGAAAAAATAGGACTCGCTATATTAGAAAATGGTCTCCCCGCGAATCAGGGATGTTGTAAAAGACTTGTCTTAAACCCAAATAGGCAGCTATCGTCTTATTAAGTAGTCTGACAAAAATAAGTTAACAACTTTGCTTTTCAGTTGATTGATTATTAATTACTGATTATTAGCTAATTAGGCGTGTTCAGTAGCGTCTGGAAAATAATTAATAATCAATAATTAATAATGTCACACTA
>CALJIQ010000191.1 GCA_937973995.1 uncultured Saprospiraceae bacterium | reverse complement strand
AGGACAATGGGAATACTTAGGAGCGAAGAATATTGGACTTACTTATGACAAGGACGTAATCTATGTTGACAACTATAGAGAAGTCTACTCCGCCATTGAACTACGGACGGACAAAAAGCAAATAGACCTTCATCGAGCAGTCATTTATTTCCAAAATGGAGATCGTCAAGATGTCCGTTTACGAAGAGATAATAGAGGCGGTGAATCACATGTGATTGAATTAGAGGGTCGTGCTAGAGCCATTGAGAAAATTGCCATCTGGGGAAGTAGAGATTATGGAAAAATATTTAGAGCCTTTGATAAAGGAACGGTAGAGGTTTGGGGGAAAGTGGCGAAGGGTAAAAGAGATAGAAATCGAGATACTCAATACTATTCTTCCACATATAATGATTACGATAGAAATAATGACCGATCTTGGAATTTTAATTTCAATAACCGCTACAGCGAACAAGCCCGCAGAGATCGAGATAGAGCAAGAAGAGATCGGGAACGGGCGAATAGAGACAGAGAACAAGCAAGAAGAGATCGAGAGCGGAGAGATCGAGATCGTCGAAGAAGAGGCGTTTGTCCTTAATCTTAGTTAAGAAAGTTCATCACGTGATACCTTCCCTGAAGTGGACATCGAGTCCACTTCAGGGAAACAAGGGTTTCTAAAGGGAGAAGGTAGGCTGCGCCTACCTTCTCCCTTTAGAAACCCTTGTGCAAATCAGGTTGGCTCGATGCCAACCTGATTTGCTATTTAACGTGCTTACTCAGCAATGACACATCGTTCATCCTGAATCGTCTGTAAAGCAGCACCTACCGATTCTTCTATAGAAAAGATAGAGGTTAATTTGGTTATATCTAGCAAGTTAGTTACTTGGGCAGAGACATTCGCTAAAAACAACTGGCCGCCAACTTGTTGTACCTTCTTCCATAAGCGTAGTAAAAAATTTATTCCTACACTATTGATAATAGGCAAGTCCGTCAAGTCAATGATGAACTGTTGAAAACCATCATTAAGGTATTGTTGAAATTCTGAAAATAAGTGGCGATTATCCCACTCATCAAGTAGGGAAGAAATGGTGAATATTCGTACAGGGGCTTTCTCGGAATTAAGGTAATGTTTGTTCATGGACACCTCGGTTTTGGATGAAAAAAATTTGGATAATGTTGTTGCTATTTGGAAACACACAAAAGTAATCCAACCGTCTTACATATCAAAATTTTTATACTATAAATATAGGCGAGCTTGGATATTTTGTAAGTGTATTGTGAGAAAATGGAAGTGAAAAGAAATGGCAAGCGGAAAAGGAGGCATGTTATTCGATGATGGACCATACGATAATCGAGCGATCATCACTACAAGAAATCAATTCATTATTATGAGTGGACCAATACAGATGATTTACAGAATTGACATGTCCGCCATCCCTTACGGTATCCAGTACTTTTATCAATTCAAAAGTGTTGGCATCCCAAATCTTAATCGTTTTATCTCTACTAGCAGTTGCCAATAACTGTCCCTTTGGGTGAATAGCCAAATGGTTAATCGTAAACCAATGAGCAGGTTGAAAAGAAATTTCTTTACCACCATTCTCAAGGTCTCGAATACGAAGATGGGCATCTCGTCCACCACTTATCAAATAGCGATTATCGGGACTGTACAAAACGGTAAAGACAGAATTATCATGTGCTTTTTCAATTACTTGCTTGATCTCTAAATTGGTAGCATCTAATAAATAAATACAATGGTCGCTTGCTCCAATAGCTAATTCATTTCTGGCTTTGGAGTAGGCAATACAACGAAGACTTTTATTAGTCAAATGTAGGCTTTCAATCGTGCGAGCTTCTTTTATATCCCATCGGGTCAATACGCCCTTACCTCCAGCCGTCAATACGGACTCCCCTACTCTTTCAATGGCAAAGACACCATTTGAATGATGAGCTATATTTTTAGTAGCATCTGGTTCGTTTAAATTTATCCAATGCACCCCTCCCTCCATATTACCTACGACTAATAGTTCATGTCCCTCTAAATATTTTAAGGAAAAAATCTGAGTCTCCACTTTAGAAAGCAGCTTCCCCATTTCAGGATCGTTTAAATCCCATTCCACAATCCATCCATCTCCTGCCCCTGACAAAAATAAATGGGGCTGCTTGAAAGGAACTACTTTGAATATCGAAGAATTATGCCCTGTAAGTTGGGCTTTTTTTTGGATCTGTATTTTCATGAAGGTAAGGTATTGTGGTGGTGTGGTATTATGGCATTATGGTGGTGTGGTACAAGGATGGAGTGCCTAACCATAATACCAAAATACCGTAACACCATAACACCAATTATTTCACTTCCACCATCGTCTGTGTCCGCATTAAGTCCTCCATTGTTTCTCGTTTTCTGACCAAATAATCTTGACCATTATATACCATCACCTCAGCAGGTCGGAATCTAGAATTATAATTATTGGACATGGAATAGCAGTAAGCACCAGCGTTGTAGATCGCTAAAACATCACCTGTTTTGGCTTGGCTAATCATCCGATTTTTGCCCAAGTCATCTGTTTCGCAGATATAGCCTACCACATTGTATTTCACTCGATCTCCTAAGGGGTTAGAAATATTTTCGATCCGATGGTAGGCTTCATAGAACATGGGACGGATTAGATGATTTTGACCAGAATTTACGCCTAAAAAAACTTGCGTAGGAGATTCCTTTACTACATTTACTGGCACCAAAAGATAGCCTGCTTCGCTGACAAAAAATTTACCAGGTTCAAAATGTAAACTTATTTCTCGACCATATTTTTTGCAGAATTGATTGAATTTTTCGGACATGACTTTACCAAAGGTTTCAATATCCGTTTGTTTATCCCCTGCTTTATAAGCCACCTTGAAGCCCCCTCCAAAATTCAAATAATTTAAATCTGGAAAATCCATTGCCAACTTCATCAACACTTCTGCCCCATCTATAAAAGCTTGAATATCATAAATACCTGAACCAATATGAATGTGCAAGGCTTCAATATGTAGCCTTCCCTTTCTGACTACTTCTTTTACTTGACCTATTTGAGAATAGGCTATCCCAAATTTAGAGGCTAAATGCCCGACCGATATTTTTTCATAAGCCCCAGCCATCACATCTGGATTGATTCGGATGCATAATGGATTTTTCACCCCCATTGCTCCTAATTGTTCCAATAAGGGAATATTATCTGCATTTAAATGGACTCCTATCTCCATAGCTTCTTCTATTTCTGCAATGGAAACGCCACTTGGGGTATAGAGAATTTCTTCTGGTTGATACCCTGCGGCTAAGCCGATTTTAATTTCCTGCACCGACACGCAATCTAATCCTGCCCCTAGTTGTTTTAAAAATTTTATGACCGATACATTCGTTAAAGCTTTGCAGGCAAAGTTTAAACTTAAATGAGGCACATCGAATGCATTTTGTAATCGGTTGAATTGACGCTCTATAATATGTGCATCATAGACATATAAAGGCGTTCCGTATTTTTCGCATAATGCCAATGGATCTACTCCATTACTTAATTCATAGCGCTTGTTGACTATTTGCATCGTATTCGTATTATTACCGCTTTAGGTAGTTCAGAAAGTACATTGACTAATGAAGCAAAAATGTCTGAGCTACTTAAATAAAGGCTGCAAAGGTATTATTTGTTCCAAAGTAATGAAGTTTTTTCATTTGGAAACACCAAAGTTTAAGTAGATTGCATCTTACAAGAACATTCCAAGTATCAAATCCCAAAAGCCAAAACAGGTCTTTTTTGGATTTGGAATTTAGAATTGCTCAACCTTACTGCATTCAATAACTAATCTTTTTGCTTTTTGACTGATCAAGCTATTATACAAGGCTGTAGGCAGGATGATCCAAAAGCACAAAAAGCTTTTTATGATCGCTTCGCACCGAAGATGTTCGGGGTTTGCAAGCGGTATATCAAGGGACGAGAAGATGCAGAAGATTTATTGATTGAAGGTATCTTTAAAGCTATTGATAATATTCATACCTATAAAGGAGGGGGTAGTTTTGAGGGTTGGGTACGACGGATTGTAGTAAATGAATGTTTGATGTTTTTGCGAAAAAAACATCCATTGAAAGTATCCATTGAGGTGCATCCAACAGATGCCCCTACGAAAGTGACCATTGAAGATGATTTAGCCGCACAGGATATACTGAATCTCTTAGATCAATTACCAACAGGGTATCGAACTATTTTCAACCTGTACGTGATCGAAGGATATAAACACCGAGAAATTGCAGAGGAGTTGGGTATTAGCATCAACACTTCTAAATCACAGCTCATTTTAGCTAAAAAGAAATTACAAGGATTATTAGAAGAACAGCAATATCCGGGAATACATCTTTATAAAAAAAAAGTAGTGAGTAACTGGTAGTTAGTCACTGGTCATTAGTCAACAGTCATTAGTAGCATTTAATGACCAATGACCAATGACCAGTGACCAGTGACTAATTACCAATGACCAAAACATGAAACAAGAAGACAAACTATACGACCTTTTTAGAAAGAACCAACATAAATTAGAGGAGATGCCTTCTCCACAAAGTTGGGATAAATTAAAACGACGACTGGATGATCGAAGAAATCCCCGTCCCCAATTTTCTATTTATCGCTTATTTGCAATGGTAGCTGCTGCGGTGGGCTTAGTCTTACTAGTGGCTACCGTGTTCAACTTACCTACTCCTAATCGCCAGCAAGCCTTTGTCATGGAAGAGATGCCCAACTATCCACCCGAAGTTTTGCAAAAGGCAGTTGAGGCACATCGTTTTCGTACCAACCACCATCAAGCGTTACAAAGTAGCATTGAAGAAGGCGCAGCTACTAAAGTTTTGATTAACAAGAATGCTGCTCGACCTATTTTATTGCCTAAGAAAAAAGGAACAATCTGAGGACAAGGCAATGGTAAAAATTTAGAGATTGGGCTTCACTTAATCGGTCCAAATATTTTTTCCCGCTAAGTTTCGCGGAGGTTTCGCTAAGTCTCGCTAAGCAATACATAGTGGAGTTGTTGAAAAGGTGACCTCCATGAGCAATTGCTATAGTTTACATACATCTAAAGGAGGCTGGGTAAGTGACTTTTATGGAATCATGTTTGGATGAATGGGTGCATCAGCTGGAGGAATGTATGCCATGCACCAAGCCCGATATGGGGGAATGTTGAAGCGGATTGACCGCTTCTTAGCAGATTCGTAATAGTTGATTGTGTAGGGACTAAAGGCAAAATAAACTTCCATCAATTAGAATTTCTAAAGGAAAATGGAAGACGGTTTTTTACAAACCCAATAAACCTTACTGCTATTCGTCCCCTTTTAATTTTTTAAGAGAATAGACAGCATTAATAATCTCATTCCGTCTCTTAATGGATGGCTTTATATAATGCTTTCTGCGTCTTAGCTCTTTCATTAAGCGAATCTCTCTGTGTTTTCTTTTATAGCGTCTTAGGGCTTTATCAATGGTTTCCCCGTCTTGGCGATTGATAATAATCATAATAAAAATTTAAAATAAAGGCTTAGGCTAATTGTTATTCATTGGATACAGTAGGTATCGTTGTCTCTTCAAATTTTTTACCATTCCACTTTCCAAGCCATTCAATTCTTTTTCCAACCGACTCATAATATCCATAAGTCTGAGCAGCTGCTTTCTTGGTGTCTCGGAACATGGTTATATCTCTAGGAGAGGATTTAATCGTAAAATAATAGGCGTCTTTTCTATAGGAATAACTAGATTTTCTCCGCATAGCTAAAGTTTCGTTATAAAATTGTCATCATTCAAGTGATAAACGTATGCACCTACCACTAAAAATATTTAATCCTTATTTTGGTGTTGTAGAGATTTGTAATAGTCAAAGAACACTCTACGACAATGAAAAAAGGGGTACGAAATACGCCTATTTTCAAAAAGTTTGTATAGATAAGAATTTTATACCTGAATTGCAAGAGTTTCTTTGAAAAACCAAGTAATTCACCTCCTTTTAGTCCCAGTTAGGTAAATAACAGAAAATATATGCAAAAAAATGTTCGCCTTCGTTTACTTTCCAATTTGGTGATTGTGTATATGCTATTGTGCTTAGGTTGGTGGTCTTTTCTTTTGTTCACCAAGAATAGAGATGCATTTCATGCCAAAGCAGAATTACAAAAAATTATGCTCGTGGCTAATGAAGAGATACAGAATGATGAGGAATTTTTACAAACCAACAGCTACCAAACACTAGCCAGTAAATACAAGCGACAAGAATGGATGATCTTAGGAGAAGGGCTTGTTTTTGCCATCATATTAGTGATAGGAATTTGGCTAATCAATAAGCGCTACAATCAACAAGTAAACACGGCCCAACAAAGCCGAAACTTTTTATTATCCATTACCCATGAATTAAAGTCTCCCCTTGCCTCCATACAACTAGTATTGGAAACCTTACAAAAAAGAACCTTAACAACGCCGCAAATCCAACAACTCAGTCAAAATGGTCTTCATGAAACCAATCGCTTAACCACCTTAGTGAATGATCTATTATTAGCAGCCAAAGTAGAAAATACCTATCATCCAAATATTGAAAAAATTAGCCTTACTACCTTGCTAAACGATATTATTACTTCCTCTCAACAACGTTTTCCCAAAGCGCATATTGAATGTAGAACCTCATCGAGTTCTATTGAAATAGAAGGAGACAAAACAGGTCTTACTTCCGTTATGCTCAATTTAATCGAGAACGCTATTAAATACGGGGTGGACCAACCTACTATTATTAGCACCCTACACCAAAAAGAAGGCACCATTTGGCTAGAAATTGCCGATAATGGTATGGGAATCCCTGATATAGAGAAGGAAAAAGTCTTTAACCGCTTCTATCGGGTAGGAAATGAGGACACTCGAAAAACAAAAGGCACTGGTTTGGGTTTATATATTGTTGACCAAATAGTGAAAGCCCATCAAGGAAGCATAACAGTGAAGGATAACCAGCCGAAAGGGACGATATTTACTGTTAAACTACCTGTTGAGCAGCATTAATTTCTTTTTTGATACTAGTTGTGAATTGCGAGTTTTAGTTCCAAACATCCGGTTTAAAAAACCCGTAATCCGCAATCCGAACCAACCAGCCATGAGAATCCTATTAGTAGAAGATGAAGAAAACATTCGAGATGTCGTAAAACTAAATTTGGAATTGGAGAACTATGAAGTCATTACTGCAGATAATGGGAAAACGGCATTGAAACATTTCCATGAACAGCATTTCGATATTGTCTTATTGGATGTCATGCTACCAGAGGTAGATGGCTTTCAGGTATGCGAACAAATTCGATTGACCAATAGTAATATCCCCATCATGATGCTAACCGCTAAAGATGGTGCGCTAGATCGCATTACGGGGTTAAAAAAAGGAGCAGATGATTATTTGACGAAGCCGTTCAATTTGGAAGAGATGTTACTTCGGGTACAAAATTTACTCAGAAGAAGCAATAAAGAGATTGGAAGCAATACAGAATCTTACGAATTCAACAATAACGAAGTTAACTTTATCACCTATGAAGCGAAGGGACAAGGCGGTAATTTTAATTTGACCAAGAAAGAAGCCATGTTGTTAAAGTTGTTGATAGACCGGAAAGGAGAAGTGGTTTCCCGTCAACAAATCCTACAGGCCGTTTGGGGGTACGATGTCTATCCTTCCACCCGAACCATAGATAACTTTATTCTTTCCTTTAGAAAATACTTTGAAACAAATCCTAAGTCGCCCAAGCATTTTTTATCTATTCGAGGAGTCGGTTATAAGTTTGTTGGATAGTTGGAAAATTTCAAATTTCAAGTACGGAACACAAGTGATGCATTTTGGAATTTGGTGCTTGGTGCATGAAAAAAAAAAGGGTCACTCCATTCAGAATGCCCTTTCGAAAATTGTTGATGACCTAATAATTATCTTAAAAAAATGATTTTTTTGCGATTAGAATCATGATATTGGTTTTTTGTGTAAAACAATTAGTAATGTCTGAAAGAATTACCGATTTTGTTTTACAAATCTGTCCAATACCATTGTCTGATCTTGATACCTCAACTCAATAGAGAATAATCCACTAGGTAAATTTTTCACATTGAGATCCATCTTATTCTTTCCTTTCTGTAAATTGACGGTTTGTTTACTAACCTCTCGCCCATTCATATCAAGGATAACCATCTCCCCTTCTGTAGAAACATGTTGCCATTGCATTTCCACAAAGACCTGATTGATAGCAGGATTGGGATATACAGATGGTTTGGTCTCTACTAGAGCAGCAGGTTTTGTTACTTGAAGCGGAACTTCTGTATTGCAAGGAATAACCTTAGAAGAAAAATCTCTTTGAAAAGCTTCTCCTTTAGCTCCAAAAACAGTAATAGAATTTCCGACATTCGCACGCTTAGAATTAGGCGTTTTGAATGGGTCATTACTACTCATTAATTGGATGCTTCCTTGACAAATATCTCCATTCTTAAATGTAAAGAGTGGAACAGCGACTCCTTTTTTGTAATGCAACTGCTTAGTGCCCATAGAGGATAATCCGATGGATAAGTAATCGTACTGGGGTGCTTCATCTGGAGATACACTCTTAGAGTTATATTCCCAGTTAACGTCTGGTTGCACACTAACTAACTCTGAAATTTCAAAAGAGTTGGTAGGTACTTTAAGCGTTACTTGCGCGGTACTAGTGATATTCATCGGAGAGGCCCATGTCTTCATAGGTACTAAAGAAACCTGATAGGTTTCTCCATCCGATAATTTATCTAACTTGAACTGCACTTGACCACTTAAGCCAGTAATAGAAAAAATTAGTATTCCTGTTAATAGTGCGAAAAAGGGTTTTCTAGCTATATATGTGTTGTTCTGATTTACATTCATTATAAATAAGGATTGTAGTTTTTGATAATGATTTTTACCAGCCTTTAACATGGAACACGGGAAAATAATGAGAGGATCAGCAAGAATACGATCAATATAGGGTAATCTAATATCTTGCCTTGAACGGGGAAAGTAACTGCTGGTTGAAACAGTTAATGTGTTTAAGTGAGTAATGGGTTTAAGTGAAGAGGTGTTAACTTAATAGAAGAGCATGGATAGGTGGAGTTAAGGGTGACTGCTTCTGAGGGTTAAGTTAGATGCCTCAAATAATTAATTAGGTCGTCTATAAGATCTTAATGACTAATGTCTATAATAGATTAAGCACAAATAATGCCCTTTTTCATTTTTTAATACTTTTTAAATAATATTAATTTTTAACATAATTATTAATCCTAATTTAATAAGCGTGTAACAAGTTACTATACACTTTTTGCGTAACCACGCTCTTCGCTACGCTACGAGCTTGGAATAGGTCTTTTGGGGGCAGAAAATCTCCATTGCGCTGTGGCGCAATGCAGATTTTCTGCCCCCACACCCCTTAGTTCCGCCGCCGCAGGCGGCGATTTAAAAAAGTGTATAGTAGTTTGTAATTTCCGTCTAACAATGGGACAATAGAGCAATGGGACAATGAATCAATAGAATCTATTGAAAAGCGTTGCCAGTAGATTGGAACATATCCGCTCCGCCTACATCATGCAAGAAGCGAAAGATATCTGATTTCCCATCTCCATCAAAATTACCGACATACCATTGGTCTCCGATTAATTTTGCTTCGGTCCATTTGACA
>CALJIQ010000190.1 GCA_937973995.1 uncultured Saprospiraceae bacterium | reverse complement strand
TTTTCATAATCTGATTTTTAGCTAATATTCTTCTCCAACCGCCAAATTAGTAATGTTTTTCATCATTCCTACTAACGAAAACTTTTTATCATGAGACGATTATCAACTTTCCTACTTTTGCTCTTTTCAACTGTCTCTATGCAAGCTCAGTATATCCCTGATAAAGCATTTTTCCAATTGACATTCACACCTTGCTTTCAAGAAAATTGGCTTACACTATTAAAGGCTTGGGTTTACGATCCGCTCAACAAGGAGTTTTCAAGCTGAGGTTGAATGTTTATAGTTTGCTCGGCAACTAAAGTTGCCTCGCAATAGGGTCTTTTTAGCGGTAGCGATTTAAAAAGCGTTTTTGAAAAAACGCTTTTTAAATCGCTGCCGCTAAAAGAACCTAACTGCCGAGCTTGCGAAGCAAGCGAGGCATAAAATTCATGGTACTGGCTTCGCCAGATTAGGATTGAGTTAAAAATAAAGGTTCCATGTTGAATAGAGTGGGTAATCAAATTTTACCTATCTCGAATTTTACTAGGCGGGACATCAAACTCTTCGGAAAAGCAATTGGAAAAATAAGAAATATCTTTAAATCCTACTTTATAGGCTACTTCAGATACTGATAAATTGGTCGTGGTAAGTAGTTGTTTAGCTTTTTGTAAGCGGATTTTTCTGATATAAATGGAAGGGGGTAAATCAGTGCTATCTTTTACCTTTCGATAGAACTGCGAGCGACTGTAATTCAATTGTTTACTGATATGAACTAAGGTAAAATCGGGATTGTCAATATTCAGATCAAGTATCTCGTGTAGTTTTACAAGGAAAGGATCTTCCATTGTGGGAGGGGCTGACATTTCCTCAAAGAAGGTTTGTTCAACCACTTTCATTTCTTTTTTTCTCCACCAAGGAAACCATGAAAGAAAACCAAATAAGCTAGTGAAGAAGAGTAAAAGCATAGCTAAAGGAGAACGGAATCTTGCCCAGGAAGATTCTAGAGGAGGCGGGGTGAGGCTAGCCTCTTCTGTTTGAACTAGTAATTGTTCTGCTCTAGGAAACTGGGTATAAAAACGATCATATTTTTCTTTTTCTTCCGCCATCAACTTCCTAAACCAATCTTTTTTCCTGATGCTTTTATAAATTGGATTCTGGCTTAACTCTATATATGAACTAGATTGGGCGATGACTTTTTCGCCTTTGAAGCTAATCCACCAATCCCACCATTGTAGAAAATTTTTTTCTACTTCCTCTGCATCCCCTATCAGGCTATTAAGAATTACATTCTCTCCCCTGTAGTCTAAAGAACTCAAAGGGATGTTCCTTGCTTTTTCAGTTTCTTTTATTAGGAAGTGAAAAATTTTATTATGTATAACTCTGTTAGCCATAAAGGTGCTGTCTAGTTGTTGTATTTTGTGGTAGTTAGTTAAGGCTGATTTGTTATTACCTGCTATTGCCTCCTTCATGGCAAACTGACTACGAGCATATACGTTCTTATCGTCCATTTCTATGGCTTTGACAAACGCTTGATGAGCTGCTTTTATGTGGCCAGCCCTCATTAAAAAATCCCCTTTAGTAATGTAATGGGAGGTGCGTAATGGTTCGAGTTGTATAGCCTGATCCATCAAGAAAACCGCATCTTCTATTAAGCTTTTATCTTCATATAAATAAGCTAATCCAAAAAGACCATCGGAGTTATTGGGATTTAATTGATAGCCTTTAAAAAAACTTTCATAGGCGATATCCAAATCGGCGGGTTCTATTTTCTTATTTCTTGTAATCCAACCACGGACGATATTTACATAAGATAAATTAGGGTTGAGTTGCCAAGCAAGTTCACTATATTTTATTTTTAAAGTTTCATAATGCCTTAGTTCCGTTGGGTCGGTCAGTGCATCTTTATGAGAATCATACAAATCTGCTAAACCTGCATAAGCCAAGGCATAATTGGTGTCTAATTCAATAGATTTTAAAAAAAGTTTTTCGCTAGTGTTGAAATCTTCTAACGCATAATTACCATAATATTTATTTAAATGAATGTGTTTGGCTTTTAAGAAATACGCATAGGCCTCTGTATTTTGAGTTCCTCTGTTATTGGTAAAAATGCTATCTTTTGGAACTATTTTTTCAAGCAGGACTGCTTGAATTTTCTGCGCTACATCATCTTGTACCGCAAAGATGTTTTCTAGTTTTCGATTATAAGTATGAGACCAGACATGGGAATCATTATTCGCATTGATAAGTTGAGCAGTTATTCTCAACTCATCCTGTTGTTTTCTTACACTGCCTTCTAATACATAATCTACTTTTAAAAGCTCCCCTAATTCTCTAACCGTAAGGTCCTTATCTTTAAAAGAAAAAGAAGAGGTACGGCTAACTACTTTTAGGCTTTTTAAGCCTGCTAAAATATTGAGTATTTCTTCTGCGATCCCTTCACTAAAATAAGTTTGATCTTGATGAATACTCATATCTCTAAAAGGCAATACTGCTATAGCGGGAGCTACTTGAACGGTGGAAGGCTTTTTAGTAGGCATGAACCAAAATAAAGCCAATCCAAATAAACAGAGGATGAAGAGCAAGGGAAATAGCCATTTGGAGAGGGGGGGAGCCGTTTTGTTTTTAAATTTTCCTACTAAAGATAGTCTATTGGGTACAAGAAATTCCTCTCTAGCCAAAGCAAATACTTCTATTGGCTTTTTTACATGCTTAAATTCAAATGTACCTAGTGATTTTACGGGAAGGGAAGGTTGATTTTGCAGGTCTTCCTTCACTCTTTCAGATAGCAGGATACTGTTGGGAATGCCCATGGACTCTATACGGGCGGTGATATTCACACTATCTCCATAAATCTTGTGATCCTTTGTAAGGACAGGACCACTATGGATACCTATTCTTAAAGGAATTTTTGGGGTTAATTGGAATTCCTTTTGAATATCCATTGCGCATCTAACCGCTTCTAAAGAATTTTGAAAAGTACAAAGTACACCATCTCCATAAAAGTCAATTACACTGCCTTTATGATTCCGAACCCTGGATTCTATTTCTTTTTTAAACCGATCTAGAATTATTACCGCAGCCTTTTCATCCTTTTGCATTAAGGCAGTATATCCAACAATATCCGCAAATAGAATTGCGGAGATTTTTCGTATAGTTTCAGATGGCATTTTTTAGATTCATAAAATTGTGATGGTACTCTATTGTGTTTTTTAGGTAAAACTTACTTTATACTCGAAACGGTGTAAAAAAGTGATTTTCCAACGGTTTATTTGTTTAGTTGTTGAACTGTTTATCCAAGTATAGCTTGTAAACGATTAAACAGATAAACCAATAAACATTTAGTTCACTTTCACAATTTTATCCCACTTACAGTATAAAACTACTTTAATTTTTTAAAAGTATTGAAAATTAGCCTAAATATTACTTAACTTGACTTGACAACAAATCTCTTACATGACCTGCTGTCCTAATCAAGAGGAATTTTTTTCTCTTGTTAGGTGTTAGTGTTGTAAAACCATTAGTGAATAATTAAAAAAAAATCTATGGAACTAGGTAAATGGAGAAGGTTGAACGGTGACCGTATTGAACTACCCATTAAGGAGGCAGTGGAGAAAACGATTATCCGTGAAAATAAAGCAGGTCATCGTCTAAAAGTTTGTATTGGTACAGATTCTCAAGTTCGAGGAGATATTACCGAATTTGCAACGGTAATTGTATTTTTAAGAGAGAAAAAGGGAGGATTTATGTTTATTAGCAACTACAAGACGACCAAAGTAATGCAGATCAAGGAGCGAATGATTACGGAGGTAGCTAAATCTATTGAGGTGGCCTATGGTCTATGTGATTTACTGGATAAGTATAGTGTAGAATTGGAAGTTCATGCAGACATCAATACCGATCCTACTTTCCAATCTAATGTAGCATTAAAAGAAGCAATGGGGTATATCTTAGGGATGGGCTTTGTGTTCAAAGCTAAGCCTGATGCTTTTGCTAGTACTTATTGTGCGGATAAAGTAGTTTGATTAATGGAGAGTTGAGAATTGAGAATTGAGAATTCACGTAACGCTTGTCATTCTCAATTCTCAATTTTTAATTCTCAATTATTTATATGAATTTCCTAGCCCATCTATTCCTTTCCTGTCAAGATGAGAATTTATTAATAGGTAATTTTATTGCGGACTCCATCCGCAATAAAGATATGCCAAGCTACTCTGCTGATATACAAAAAGGGATCTATTTGCATCGTCGCATTGATACCTATACCGATCAACATCCACAAGTTAAAAAAGGAACTCGCCGCTTACACCCAAATCATGGAAAGTATGCCCCAGTGGTGGTAGATATTTTCTATGATTATATTCTTTCCCATAATTGGCAGCACTATTCTGAGGAACCACTAACTAGATTTAGCAAACGCATGTATTGGATATTGGAGCAACGCATTGCGGATTTACCGAAGAAATTACAACGAAGAGTACCCTCTATGATTGCGCACGATTGGTTAATGAGCTATGGTAAGGAAGAAGGCTTGCGGTATGTATTTTCAAGGATGAAGGAACGGGCAAAATTTCCCACCAATTTTGATGCAGCGGTAGATGATCTGTTAAAGTATTACCCTTTATTTGAAGAAGAATTCAATTTGTTTTTTCCAGAAGTAATTAGGGAAGTAAATGACTTTTGTGAATGCAAATTAGAGTGAGGAGTGTAAAGTGAAGAGTGAGGAGTATTAGTACCCTTCACTCCTCACTTCTAACTCTTCACTTTACGCTAGTTTCGCAATATCTCGAATCAAAATACTGCGTCGATTAAAATAAATTAAATCGGATCGTTTTAAATCGTTTAGCACAGAAGTTACAGTTTGTCGGGAGGTGCCTGTGATGTTAGCAATATCTTGCTGAGTTAAGCAATGTTTAAATAACATTTCAAACCCAACTCTTCTACCTCGTTTTTCGGCAGATTCTTTGATGAAGTCAATGATTCTTGCTCTTGCATCTTTGAATACTAGGTCTTCTAATTTGCTTTCTACTTCTCTCAAACGCTTGCCAATATAGTTCATCAAAGAAACACAAAGGCGTTGGTTTGTAGCAATTAATCGCTGGAAGTCTCTTGTTTTTAAGGTGAAAATATGTACTTCTTCGTTCATTGCCAAAGCGAAATCTTTTCGATGAGCTTCTCCAACTAAGGATAATTCACCAAACATCGCCATAGGATGAAGGATAGATTTGATAACCTCTCGTCCATCATCAGATAAGCTACCAATTTTAACAATACCTTTCACAAGAAAGCTAACGAATTCTGAAGAATCTCCAATGTTGTAGAGGTAATCGAATTTTTTAATTTTTTTAAGTTCGACCATTTCTAATAACTGATCCATTTCTTGATGGGAGAGTACTTCAAAAAGAGGAAAACTTTTAAAGAATTCCAAATGTGCTGAATTTTTCATAACGCAAGTTTAATGGTTAAGAAAAGTCCAATTGATTATACAACCGGTTTTTGAATTAGAAATAATCAAAAAATGTTCATGAGGGGAGGAGGGAGCGTTTTGGTTAAAAGACCACCCATCCTACATGGGATCATGATGTATTTTTTGACAATGAATATGATTAGTCATCGGTCATTTATCAATAGTCATTTGTTGCGAGATGCACGAATGACCAATGACTGAATGACTATTGACTAATATCTCTTTCCAGAATTCGACAACGCTGTCGTATCAATAAGGACTTCTCCTTGAAACTTCAGCTAAATCGGAAATGCCTAATTCTGTCATAAATATCTATACAATTGCCTGTGAGGAAAAGTACAAAAATTCAATTTTGTGTAACAGAATGATTTGTTGTAATGTACACAAATAGCTGTAAACCAACGAACTAAGATGTTAAAAGAACTGCATTTGTTGATTGCAGATGATTGAGAATGACGTCAATAAAGATTGCGCTTTTGAGAAAGGCTAGTCTATTGGTCTGCTAATTTGCGACAATAGTGTTCGAATGAAAGTGTTTTGAAACAAGAAAGGTGTTACCAGTAAATGGCATTTTTTCCTAAATTTTTTTTGGACGAATAAATTTAGGTATTCATTCTAGGTTTTGGGGTTGATTTAGGTTAACCAAATATTGAAAATAATCTTGTCACTATTTTTTGATGCGGTTTAGATTGATAGTGGTTGGGACAATCCATCAAGCTTACCAAATTGTCAAAAAATAGCCCTTCAATATTCGCCTACTAAACGGAGCGAATTTTCGCATTATTGTCAGAAGTGTATAGAATTAGCCAATAGGGTGGGATTTTAAAATCTTGTTAACAATTGGTCTTATTACTCTGTTAAGGACTGCTCTAGTTTGTTGATTATTTGACCTATCACGTGAAGTGCTATCTTGATTTACTCGTCGGATGGCTACGCCGTCCGATGAGCCTGTCCATCCGACGGCGTAAGCCATCGGACGGGAATAGAACATTCGCAAAGTATTAATAGAAAAGTTGATTTACTCGTCGGATGGCTGCGCCGTCCGATGAGCATTCCCATCCGACGGCGTCAGCCATCGGACGGGATTTTATCATTTCTATCCAATTACTTAATGGGTATATTGAGAGCATCTACCAATAGCTTAATGTACTTCTTCGTGCCTTTAGGTACGACATGTT
>CALJIQ010000189.1 GCA_937973995.1 uncultured Saprospiraceae bacterium | reverse complement strand
GTAGTCTGACAAAAATAAGTTAACAACTTTGCTTTTCAGTTGATTGATTATTAATTACTGATTATTAGCTAATTAGGCGTGTTCAGTAGCGTCTGGAAAATAATTAATAATCAATAATTAATAATGTCACACTACTTAGTTGTTCATTAACCACATTAGTTCACATGAGTTGATTCACATTAGGCACATTAGCTTAACACGGTTAGAGTATCAAGTTAGCTGATTAGTGAGAAATCCATCAATCAGATCACTTTGAGTGATCAGATTGAACAAAAGCGTCTAATCTGATGACTTTCAGTTCATCTGATTAGTTGTTTGAATGAAGTTTATACGATAGAAACTACTACTCTAATGTGCCTTATGTGACTTTACTAATGTGCTCTTATGTGGTTAATAAAAAGCATAAATCATTAAAATAACCAATTTATAAAAACTATATCATATGGATCATTTAGCCAATGGACATTCCACTAATGGAAAATGCCCAGTCATGCACGGTGGCAATACCGTCGAAAGTACACCCGTAACCAGTTGGTGGCCTAAAACCCTAAATTTAGATATTCTGCACCAACACGATACCAAAACGAATCCGCTTGGCAAGGACTTCAACTACCGAGAGGAATTGAAGAAACTAGACGTCGAAGCTCTCAAAAAAGATGTGCATGCGATGTTGACAGATAGCCAAGATTGGTGGCCGGCAGATTGGGGACACTATGGAGGCTTAATGATTCGATTGGCATGGCATGCTGCTGGTTCTTATCGAACTTCTGACGGTCGTGGTGGCGGCGGAACGGGTAATATTCGGTTTGCACCTTTAAACTCTTGGCCCGACAATGGAAACTTGGATAAAGCAAGACGCTTGTTATGGCCGATCAAGAAAAAGTATGGCAATAAGGTGAGTTGGGCAGATTTGATTATTCTATCAGGAACCATTGCTTATGAAAGCATGGGTTTAAAGATCTTTGGATTTTCCTTTGGTCGAGAAGATGTTTACCATCCAGAAAAAGATGTGTATTGGGGTGCAGAAAAAGAATGGTTGGCGCCAAGTGATGAACGCTACGAAAATGTGGAGGACCCATCAACGATGGAAAACCCACTAGCTGCGGTACAAATGGGATTGATCTATGTGAATCCAGAGGGCGTCAATGGTCAACCCAATCCTTTAAAAACAGCCGCACAAATTCGAGAGACCTTTGCTCGAATGGCAATGAACGATGAAGAGACCGCTGCATTAACAGCAGGTGGACATACGGTAGGAAAAGCACATGGTAATGGAGATGCAGGCGGCTTAGGTCCAGAACCAGAAGCGGCATTAATAGAAGAGCAAGGTCTGGGTTGGAATAATGCTAATAATAAAGGTCAAACCGCTGTGACAAGTGGAATAGAAGGTGCGTGGACTACCAATCCCACCAAATGGGATAATGGCTTTTTTGACATGTTGTTTAAGCACGACTGGGAATTGACCAAAAGCCCAGCGGGGGCTCGACAGTGGAAACCTGTCAATATCAGTGAAGCGAATATGCCAGTGGATGTAGCGGACCCTTCCATACGAACCATGCCCTTGATGACCGATGCGGATATGGCGATGAAGGTAGATCCAATTTACAAGGAAATATCGCTGAAGTTCATGAACAATCACGACTACTTCTCTGATACTTTTGCTCGGGCTTGGTTCAAATTGACACACCGTGATATGGGACCGAAAGTGAGATATTATGGTCCAGATGTACCTGCGGAAGAATTGATTTGGCAAGACCCCGTTCCAACAGGAAAAACGGGTTACGATGAAGCGGCAGTGAAAGCAAAAATCGCAGCTACTGGCTTATCTATTGCGGATATGGTAGCTACTGCTTGGGATGCTGCTCGTACTTTTAGAGGGTCGGATATGCGAGGAGGTGCAAATGGCGCACGTATTCGATTGGCGCCTCAAAAAGATTGGGAAGGGAACGAACCTAAACGATTGGTTAGCGTATTGGAGGCATTAAAACCAATTGCTACTGAATTTGGAATTAGCATAGCAGATACAATTGTCTTAGCAGGTAATGTAGGAATTGAGCAAGCAGCTAAAGCGGCGGGACATTCGATAAGCGTGCCATTTGCAGCTGGTCGGGGAGATGCAACGGAGGCCATGACCGATGCTGCTTCTTTTGATCCATTAGAACCTTTAGCGGATGGATACAGAAATTGGTTAAAACAAGACTATGTAGTAAGCCCAGAAGAATTGCTATTGGATCGTACCCAATTATTGGGGCTAACTGCTTATGAAATGACGGTACTGATAGGAGGTTTGCGAGTATTAGGAACCAATCACAATGGCACAAAACACGGCGTATTTACGAATCGAGAAGGAGCACTAACGAATGACTTTTTTGTCAACCTAACGGATATGGCAAATACTTGGAAACCAACGGGTAAAAATTCCTATGAAATTCGGGATCGCAAAACAGGAGCTGTAAAATGGACGGCTACACGAGTGGATTTGGTATTTGGGTCTAACTCTATCCTTCGGTCCTATGCAGAAATTTATGCACAAGATGATGGGCAAGAAAAATTTGTTCAGGATTTTGTAAATGCTTGGGTGAAAGTGATGAATGCGGATCGGTTTGATGTGTAGATTAAGATTGTTTGATGGTCTGATGGTTAGTAGTTAGACAGAACTATAGAAACAGTTGAAAACTGATCAGATCACTTTGGAGTGATCTGATCAGACGCCTTCGTTCAATCTGCTCACTTTAAGCTGAGCTGATTGATAATTGGACCTGTTTCATTTATTTTGTCCAATTACTTTATATGGTTAATCTTGTAGAAGATTAGCCATCAAGCCATCAAGCCATCTGACAATCATTCCTCCCCTAACAAATCAGGACGACGTTCCCGAGTCCGCTTCAAAGCCTGTTCATCCCGCCATTCATTAATCTTTGCCTCATGCCCACTCAGTAAAATATCAGGTACTTTCCATCCTTTAAAATCGGCTGGACGTGTGTAAACGGGAGGGGCTAATAGATCATCTTGAAAAGAATCAAATAGGGCAGAGGTCTCATCATTCAGTACTCCTGGAAGTAAGCGACCAATAGAATCCACCAAAACGGCAGCGGGCAATTCGCCTCCTGATAAAACAAAATCGCCAATCGAAATATCTAGGGTAATATAATTTTCTCGAATGCGTTCATCTATGCCTTTATAATGTCCACAAAGGAAGAGTAAGTTTTTTTGTAAGGATAAGCGGTTGGACATCCCTTGATTCAATCGTTTTCCATCAGGGGTGAGATAGATGATTTCGTCGTAGTCTCGCTCTGATTTAAGTTGGTCGAGACAATTGGCAATCGGTTCGATCATCATGACCATACCAGCCCCTCCACCATATTGCATATCATCAATTTGACGGTGCTTGCCTAATCCGTATTCCCGTAAATTATGTACAACTACTTCCAATAGTCCCCGCTGTTGTGCTCGCTTCATAATCGAGTGACTCAGTGGACTTTCCAGTAGTTCAGGTAATGCCGAAACGATGTCTATTCTCATTTGGCGAAAATACTAATAAATGGAGAATTGAAAATGGAGAATTGAGAAAATTCTGGCTCATAGTGATTTAGGTGGGTTACGTAGCTTAGACCTCTGATCTGAGTACAAAAGGGTACACATTGTTTAATTATCACTTTACTCAAACCTGCTCAGACCAGAAGTCTAAGCTACTATATCCTTACATTTGTGTCAAAAATTCTTTAAGGAATTCTCAATTATTAATTCTCAATTCTCCATTAAAAAATGCCATTAATCAAAAACAGCACCTACACCAAACCACCATTCTATCTATTCAATGGACATTTGGAAACCATCGTTCCCTCCGTGTGGCGAAAAGTGGAAGGAGTGCAGTATGAGCGAGAGCGATTGGAATTGGCGGATGGTGATTTTGTGGATTTAGATTGGGTAAAGAAGGGGAATGAGCGTTTGATGATTTTAACGCATGGCTTAGAAGGAAATTCAGATCGCCATTATATAAAAGGCATGGTGAAATTGCTGCAATCCAATAATTGGGATGCCCTTGCTTGGAACTGTCGTTCTTGTAGTGGAGAAATGAATCGAAAATTGCGGATGTACCACCATGGAGATATTGCCGATATTGGAGAGGTCATCCAGCACACCATTGCTACTGCTAATTATAAAGAAATAAGTTTGATCGGGTTTAGCATGGGCGGAAATATTGTTTTAAAGTATTTGGGAGTCAACGGTCAAAAGGTACCCAAACAAATAAAAAATGGAGTTGCCATATCAGCCCCCTGCGACCTATCCTCTAGTGCAGATAAACTGGATCGCCCTAGTAGTTATTTTTACAAACAAAAATTCTACAGTCGCCTAGCCGCCAAGATGGAGTTAAAGGCACAACAATTTCCAGGGGTAATAGATATGAGTCAATTAAAGAACGTAAAACGTTGGCGGGATTTTGATGATTTTTTTTCAGCACCCGTGAATGGTTTTAAGGATGCACAGGATTTTTATAACCAAGCGTCTTCCCTTAATTATTTAGACGGTATCCAACGACCTACCTTATTAATCAATGCTTATAATGATCCCATATTAACCCCCACTTGTTTTCCTACTGCTATCGCCCAACACCACTCCTATTTATTTTTAGAAGCACCTACCAAAGGCGGGCATGTTTCCTTCCTCGAACCTAATCAAGATTTTACTTGGATGGAGCGGCGGGCTTTGGAATTTGTTGAAAATTTCTAAGCCACCACAGAGAAAGGTTCAAGACTAATAACCCATAAATAATTAATCCCCATTCACTCATCGTAGGGATGTTTTGTACTCTTTCTTCTAGCTCAGGTACTGTAATAACAACATTAGTAGAAGCAGTTGCCGTGCAGCCATTTTCGTCGGTAACCAATACGGTATAAGTGCCTGCCACAGCAGGGTTGATGGTTGGGCCTTCTAGCGTAGAGGTGAAACCATTTGGACCCGTCCATCGCCAAGAGGTAGCTATAGAACTAGACAATGTAGCATTCAATAAGATTTCATCATTTCCTAAAGTTGAAGATGCAGAGACAGCAGGAGGGGTATCCATGTTGTAGGATATTTGTACTTCTCCTGCTCTATTAGTACTCGCACCATTAGCACCTGGTGTTTCTAGGTATTGGACATTAAACTTTACAAATCCACTGCCTCCTCTACCTCCTCCATTACCACTGCTTTCGTCTTTAGAACCTCCTGTACCACCTGTGTATCCACCACCACCACCACCACCTGTACATTCTACTATACCACCGCCTCCGCCGCCTACACCATATCCACCTCGAAAATTTAGAGACCCTGCTTCTCCTAAACCACCAACTGCTCCAAATCCACCTTTCCCACCAAATCCACGAGTTGCGATTCCATCCCCTTCTCCATCTCCTATGTAGCCGCCCCCACCAGCGCCTCCGCCTGTATCATCCACAATGGGAGCAAAGATTATGCTGCCACCACAACCAGGAAGATCAAAGCCACAGCTTGCGCTTGGGGAATTACTTACCATATTTCCTCCTTCCCCTATACCACTATTGGTAATTGCACCGCTACCACCTCCGCCACCAGCTATAATCAATAATTCATTGGTTGTTACATTTCTAACCCCACTACCGCCGCCACCACCTGATGTGACAATTCCTTCTCCAAAGCCAGATTCCCCAACTACAATCTCTAGGATGTCACCCGGTGAAACATCAAAAGTAGCTTCAATGGTTTGCCCTTCTCCTCCTGTTTCTTCTTCACTATTCCCTCCATCAGCCCCTCTAGCTTTTATGGTTACGGCGGAAACACAATCTGGCACCACCATCCTTTCTGGACTACCTTTAAAAGAAAAAGTGTTCGTTTCGAGTTGAGCAGATACAGGAGTTGGAGCTACACCCAAAAAGACCACTAATAAAATAAATCCTACACCTTTCAGTATCGAGGATGCCTTTGAAAAAATACTTTTCATAATGAACTCGGAATAATATTGTTGTTGAAAAACTAGAAATGTAAGTAAGTGGAAGGACCTTATTAATTACTGATTATTAATTATTCTACAAACGTGATAGACACGCATAATTAGCCAATAATCAATTCAATGATTAGTATTAAAATTTTAATAAATGTACATTTTGCCTTGTGTCTCGTTGGCTTACGCCAACTCGGCACAAATAGACATTTATTTATTTCATGCCACAAGTTGATTATAACTTGAATTAATTATACTACGAACGGGGTAAAATTATGAAAGTGAACTAATTGTTTATTTGTGTAACTGTTTATTCGTTTACAAG
>CALJIQ010000188.1 GCA_937973995.1 uncultured Saprospiraceae bacterium | reverse complement strand
TAGTGGATATTCAAAGACAAAAGTGCCTTTGGGTAAATAGTCGATAAAGAAATTGGTAGAAGCGTCTTTGGTACTTTCATAGTAGCCCAGACCACCTTGCCATTTGTAACCGCTTAATACATTGATTGGCTCGAAACCTGCAGCACGGGTATCTTTTAAATGGACATATTCCATGGAACGATCTACTCGTATTTCTATGCGAACTTTTACTTTGTCACCTGGCGTTAAGGGGCTTTTTTGGGTAATCTCGGTCAGTTTAGGACCCGTATCAGAATTGACCTCTTTGAACAATTGTTTTTTAATGGTTAACGGCGTTTCTTCGAAGGTTTTGATTTTATCCAAATCCTCAAAGTACTGATAATAAACCGCTCCCCAAGCAGGTTGATTGTTTGGATTGCTCACTTTAATATTGCCCATTTCAGTAGAAATATCCGCTCCATTCCAAGAAGTTTTAAAGTAGCCCGTTCCTGCTTCTGGGGTGGATTGAGCATCAGAAATCTGACTAGCATATTGCTTGCCGTTGCCCATAGAAATCGCTACTTGCTCTTGATCCATCAACCAGTTATTGCCGCTCATTAATAAGGCATATACCACGGCACTAGTAGCTTTAGTGGTTTTCCAATGGTTGGTTTGTTTATTTTTTAATAACCAGATTTTTAGCTCATTGACCGCTTCTTGGTCTTGTGCTACTTCCTCAAATAATTCGATCATAATCGAATGCGTTTCCATCGGTAATTGGTGCCAGTAGTAGCCGCTTGGTTGCTTCCAATACATGCCTAACTCTTCATTTTTAATGGATCGTTCTCTTAATGATTTTAGGATGTCTTTGGAGACTGCAGAAGTATTAATTCTATTTAAAGCTAGGCCAATCATGCCTTCTTGGTAAACCCCCTTGTTCAACCAATATTTTTCAGATTGAGATACATAATAATCAAATGCCTCTCTAGTATTAGCAGTTATCGGAATATCCATAAAGAAGGATCGAGTATAGAGATAGTGGATGGCTAGATTGTTTAAATGATCCTTTTTTAGATCCACTTTTTTGCGTTTTTTTAATTCCGCATAAGACTCTTCTATTCTCGCATCAATATATTGAATGGCATTCCCTAAGACCACTTCCATATCGCTTTCTGATCCTATATCTAGTGCATTTAATTTTTTCAAATGCCCCATACCTTCCACTAAATATTGTGTAACATACCAACTATCTCTTCCGCCAGGAAACCAAGCAAAACCACCGTTCGATAATTGGCGTTCTTTGATTTTGGCTAGCGCAGTGGCTTGCTCATAAGCCATTTTATTTAAATCAAATAATAGGGCAATATTTTGCTTTTGTTGGGCTTCACTTTGGGCATTTAATACCCAAGGAGTTTCTTCCAATAAAGCCGATTTAAGTTCCTGGTTTTTGGAAAGATTACTAACCAATGCTTTGGAATCCTTCCCCTGCCAATTCTTGAATACTTGCTGAATTTGTGGATGCGCATTCGCCACCGTACTCGCCAAGGTGTTGGCATAAAAGCGATTGAAAATCTGCTCGGTACAATCATACGGATACTCCATTAAATAGGGGAGTGCTTGTACGGCATACCAAGCTGGATTGGAAGTAAATTCCAAGGTGTATTGATGGGGTTGCGCAGAAGCAGACCCTTTGCTATTTGCCAAACTTTCCAACCTAAACGTCTTGGTTTCTTTTCCTCGTAATGCTAATGGTTTTGATTCGGTGACCAACATTCTATTGGACAATACTGGCAAGGCACTTTCTTCTCCATCCGAATAATTACCAGCCTTAGCAATCACTCTATGCGTAATTGCATTGACCTTTCCAACAGGGATTTTTACTTTCCAACTTAGTGGGCTAGATTGACCAGCCGCTACTGTAAATGGAAGACTAGCTTTTTCAATACCTAATAGTTCATTGACAGGCTGCATCGTGAGTGCATCTAATAATTGGATCTCTGCGGAACCCCTCATTACTTGATCCGATAAATTACTCACCTTTGCTGTGAACTCTATCACATCACCCTCTCTAAAAAATCGAGGAGCATTGGGCTGCACCATCAATTCTTTTTGGGTAACAATCTCTTTCTGGGTAGTCGCAAATTTTAAATCCTTCGTATGTGCCAAGCCTAAAAACTTCCATCGGGTCAAGGCTTCATTCATCTTGAATTTGATAATAATATTACCGTCCTTATCCGTTTTTAAATTCGGCATAAAGAAGACCGTTTCTTTTAAATTTTTCCGAATGGCAGGCCCTCCTTTTTTTGGAGGTGGAGGCGTTGCAGATTCATTTGCGCTTTCTACCGTTACCGCATCATATGCTACTTGGTCACTTGTCACTGCCATTTCTTCTACCTCTCCTGATTGCATGGGGGCAGCCATAGTGGCTACGGCTTCTTTTCTCATAGACTTACCTCTACCTCTCGAAGCTGCTAATCCAGCCGCTCTACCGCCGAAAAATTCATAATCATATCCAAACCCAAATCGATTTAAAGAAGGATAAACACGGTCTTCCACTTGGAAATAATCTTGATGCCAGCCATCAGACAAAGTTCTACTTTGGTTAGCCGAAAACCCTCTTGGCTGCCATCGGCTTCTTGGATAGGCATCCGTAGGGTAAATATGTAATGACCAGTCATTTGCCGCAAATTGATCTAGCGAGGCATCGTACATGCCAGCCACCATTTCTGCTGCTATTTTTTCTTTCTTTGGACCCGTTAATTTTATTTGCCATTCTTCTTCCTGCCCAGGCAATAACTTATCTCTAAAGGTGGCATATTCGATTTGCAATTCCTTATTAGACCAAGGGACTAAAATCGTATGGGAGAAGTGGTAAGAGCGATTATCTTTTGCAAAAGAAACGTGATAATGGAAATTACCTCGATCCGTTTCTTTTATGGGGATTTCTATTTGATCTACTCCTTTAATTTTCTTCCAATAACGGTCAACAATTGTTCCTTGTTTTTCAATTTCAACTAATACCTTAATCGGTGCTAAGGCAGAACCAATAGTAATCGTTGCAGTTTCTCCTGGCTCAAAAGATTGCGTTGGATGCAATAGCCAATCGGGTGTATTGTTCGCTACCTTCTTAGCGGAAGTTTCATACACCTCAAAGTATTTGACCAATTCAATTGGCGAATCGTATTTATCCGCAGAGGTTAAGGTCAATCGATACGTCCCTGCCTTTAGTTTGGGCAATGCCAATTGTTTCTTTTGAGTCGTGTTGAAATCTATTTCTTCTACTGTTTTTCCCACTTGCCAATTTTGTCTTTCGTTCTCTTCTTTGTAGGCAAAGGCAGGGAATTTTTTGGTAAATTCACTCTTAGATAGTACATAAGTATCTGGCTTCTGCCAGTATCGTTTTTTATAGACTTGCGTGGGTATTTCTAAAGATTCAATGATGATTTTTCCAGTTGCTGGTTGGAATTCTCCAGCTAGATTTTGGCTTTTTATCGTCAATGGGATGGCCTCTTCCGTATTGATTTTTTCTGCTAGAGGCAGATCTATAGACAAGGCGATATAGCCGACAGATACCTTTGTTTCAGTGGATTGTGTTTCCCCTGTTATATCCGTGACGTCCGCATATATTTGATAGGTGAATTCTGGTTTTTTATCCGCTGGTATAGAAGGATCAGGAATGGCAGCAAAGCGAATTTCAAATTCCCCTTTTTCATTCGTTGTGGTCGTCCCATTCACAATTTCCATTGGTGGTTTTTGGTAGGGATTATAACGGAAATACCAGTACGGCACCCAAGGAAATCGCACTTGTCGAACCACTCGATATTTTACTTGACAATTATCTATACTACTACCTGCAAAAGCTAATGCCTTACCAGTAATAGCCACCGTATCTTCTAATTTATAACTACCAACGATTGGATTAAAAGTCACTTCAAACTTAGGTCGTTTATATTCTTCTACTGAAAAATATTGCTGTCCTCCCGCACTAGAGGTTATACTCATTTGCCCAAGTAGCCCCGTCTTTGGAGCAGTGAAGGAACCGGTGATGGTACCGAATTCATTGGTCGTCAGTTGGAGGTCTTCAATGGGTTGGTGATTGGCATCTTTAAAACTAATAGTAACAGGTTGATCCGTTTCGATGGCAGGCATTCCTTGAGGTTCTTTCTTGATGACAATGCCTTTGAAATGTACCGTCTGTCCTGGTCGATAGATCGCTCGATCTAAAAAGAAATGGGTATGCGTTTGCCCTGGTCCTGAATAGCTTCTGTTTCGATAATTGGAAAATCCATCTTCTAAGTACAAGACATCCGCTCCCTTAATTAATTTTACTCTGAAGTTCCGATCATTTACTTTCACAGGTAACACAAAGCCCTCCTTATTACTTTTGATCGTACTCACTTTTTTATAAGAATATCTTCTGTTATTCGCTTTGTATTCTCTCGCATATAGTTCTGCGATGACCCCCTCCATAGGTTCACCTGTCCCTCTGTTAATGACGGTTAATTCGGTTTGTCCTTGTGCATTGGACTTAGACCAAAAAGCTAAATTAGAAATATGTAAATAGGCATAGCCTGCTGCTCCTTTTTTGGTGGAGAAGGCCGTATTATCAGAAACCAAAACGCCGTAATGTCCGACCGGTAATTCTCCCAAATCAAATTCTACTCGATGACTGTGGTAGTCACCTTCTTGAGGCAGGTCTATTGCTTGGCTACTCACAATAGCCTTATCTTTTAAGCGATCAATTATGTCATTGTGATTTCTAAAATCCTTTTGCTCGTCATATCCGATACTTACGATACGGACATGGGCTTTTTCTACATTTCTAAAAGATAAAGAGGCTAGTATTGGTTGGTTAGGAAGATTTACTTGTTCTACAGTCAGGTCTAAATTTTTCCTTTCTATATTGGTGATCAGATTTTTACATCGACCTGCGCCATAAGAATCTGGATATTTGGAAATAGCGGTACGGCAAAGCGTGTAGGCCGTTTTTAAATATTCTTTTCCTTCTTGATCTGGATTTGGCTGATAATTCCTTCCATTACTTTGATATACCTCCGCTTGCTTATATAATACTTCGGCGATGACAGGATGAGCTCCTTGTCGCTCAAGTGTAACAACTAGATTTTCTAAGGCTTTTATATACAATGCTCTCTTATTCCCCAATACGGCATTTTGATGAACAAATTGTAATCTTTTTAAATCTGCATCAATAAAGGCATCCAGTTCTTTATCGGTACTATGGAAAGCTAATATCTCTTGTAATAATAAAAGGGTTTGGTATTTGGCGGATGACGAATCTTTGGTTTCAAAAGTAGCTTTGATAAATTCTGCTGCTGGAGCAAAAGCTACTTCTTGGTTGATGTAAAATTTATAAGCAGGTTCTGTTACCGTATTTCTTTCATTGCTAAAATAATCAATGGCACGGTGCGCTAATAAATCGAAGAGGGTAGGGCGCAGTTTTTTAGCATTCGCCTCTGGTTGAGTAATGGCTTTAAATTGGTCAATATCTAACGTCTTCAATCGCTCATCCGCAACGGATGCCAAGAATAATGTTCGACTTTTTTCTAATAATTGTCGGTAAGTCCAAGTCCGAATATCGGTTTCTTCCGATCCAACTATTTCTGTTCTATTTTTAAGATTCCACTGATTATTTGCGGTATAGGTTTGGTATAAATCTGCTTGAATGGATTGTAAAACAGCGGTGACGGGGAAGGTGCTTTCTTTTATTTCTTCCTCTATCTTTTGAATCGCCTTCACCATACCATCTTCCTCTAATTGGGCTTGGAATTTCGCTCTATAGAGTAAGGCTTTAATGGTTTGTGGCGCATTATCTTCTCTTTTGGCACGTTCTAAAATAGCCTCTACGTGCTTAATGGCCGATGCTGGTAATCCTTGCTGTTCTAAAGAATCAACTATTTCCCAAGCCTTTTCATAGTCATTAAACACAAAGTTGGACATAGGTTGGTTTTGTTTAAAGGAAAATAAACTCAACGTGGCAAGGGCGACAACTGCCAAGATGGGCAGGATTGGTTTTTTCATAGTACGATTTTTATTTGATTTATTGGAGTGGCGATCGCCAAATATATAATTGCCTACTTCTAACGCTGGGTTCAATGCACAAATTATCATTTTGTAGGCGAATTGCAAGGATAATGAATTGATTTTCATGTATTACCGTTTAAAATTATTGGAGGATTGGGTGTTTTTCAACGGTAGGACGGTACGGAATACGGCAATTGCATAAAGAGGAGGGATTCTTAACAGGGCTTTAACAGTGTGGTGGATAGTGAACTCCCCCCAACCCCAGCAGGGCTGTTAAGTTCTAAAGAAATTAAAATGTAAATCAAAATTAAAATTAAAAACCGCTCACCTTTGGCTTTGAATGTCTCGTGTTTTGATTTCAATTTTCATTTTAATTTTTATTGAAATAGGTTTTCTATGAAATAGAATCCTAATTCTCGAATACTCAATCATCCTCCTCCTCCTCATGCAACATCTCCCCACAATACTTACAATACACGGCATCATCTTCATGTCCCTCTTGGGCGCAATATCGGCAAGATTGGCTATTGTGTTTGCCTTCTTCCGCATCATCAATATCAACGGACACAATACCCACT
>CALJIQ010000187.1 GCA_937973995.1 uncultured Saprospiraceae bacterium | reverse complement strand
AAGCTGCAAACCCAGAGCATATCTCTCTTTTGAGATAGGGGCGAAAAACAAGTCTAGATTTGACGGAACAGAACCTAGTTCTGAAAACCACATCTATGTCCATAATCTGCATTTGTCAACTTTTTAATGCAATACATCAGTAATTAATAATGTCTCCCGCTTACATTGTCCCTTAAGATATTGAATGTTTTACGTAATCGTCAAATGTATTTGGCTGACTCATAACAAATTGATTATCAGAAAAATAAGAGCCTACCAAATAAGTTTGATGGCTACTTGAATATCAAAAAACTTTGGGTACAATGTATTTCGATTTACTTCTGCATTACTTAACGAATAACGTCTGAATGTGTTTTATATTTTCACAAAAGTAAGGAGAGGAGTAATAGTCCTTTGACACATCCCGTAATTCCTTTCCTGAAATGGACATACGAGTCCATTTCAGGAAACAAGGGTTTCTAAAGGGGCAACGGAGGCGCTGCCCATAGCCGTCAGGCTATCAGAAAAAGCGCTTGATAATCAGGTCATTAACGACGAATTTTTGGTGGCAGACATTTTAAAAATGGCTGACACCTTTTCGTAGACCCCAAGTATCAGCCACTTTATAAGTGTCTGCTACTAAGAGTCCGTATTTTAACCTGACGGCTATGGGCGCTGCCTCCGTTGCCCCTTTAGAAACCCTTGTGCGAATCAGATTGGCTCGATGCCAATTTGATTCGCGGATGGTAACGGCTCACGTGATTTGTCAAAGAACCACATATTTCAAAAGTTTTCAAAACTTTTGAAAGTTACACTAATGAAACAACCTTCATCACTTTAAACCACTAGGCAAAAAAAGAAAGCGGTAAAGTTACTACACTTTACCGCTTTCTTATATTTTGCTTCCTTATAGCTTAAGCTAATAAGAAAAATATATTACTTAAAGAAAGAAGCATCAATGGTACCACCTGTATCCAAGGTCTCTAATCTAGACTTGAATTCATTAGAAGTAGCAATATCATCTTTTCTAGCAAAAATCTCTTTTAAGGCGATCAATGTATTTCTATCACCTGGATTAATAGCTTCTGCTTGCTTGAAAAAAGGCAATGCCTCATCAAATTGAGCTAACATTTTAGCCTTTAAAGCATCATACTTCTTAAGACCTGCTTTTGAATAATCATCAGCTAAAGCATTCATAGAGGCCGTAGTAGATGCTGCTCTATTATAGTATAAAGCGCCAATACTATATACTGCGTCAAAGAAACCTGGCTTTAACTCTAATGATTTATTATAGTTTTCAAAAGCTTTGTCAAAGTATCCATTCGCCTGCTCTTCATTATTCTCTGCTAATTCCTTTTGGTATAAATTATCATAGACATTTCCTAAAGTAGAGTATAAAGATGGATTATCTGGCTCCTTCGCAATAGCCGCTTCTAATCTTCCTGTTAATTCATTCAATTTACCTGCTCTTAGGTAGTGGTTAATTTCGTTGAATAATAAAGAAGTGTCATCCGGGAATTTTTCTCTACCTTCTTGCAGAATGGCCGCTGCCGCTTCCTCATCGCTTTCCAATTCTAACTTATATAATGCCTCATATACAGCCGGCTTATCATACCCTGCATCCTTTAACTTCATGAACACTGGCTTAGCAGCACCCATATCTTGCGCATTCAATGCAGCAAGACCCGTATAATACATTTGGTCGTTATAGGCAGATGCCTCCTCAAAGATGCTGGACTGACCATTATCTTTTAATACATCATGTGCTTCTAGCGCGGCTTGAAATGCAGTAAATGCTGCCGCATAATCTTGGTTTTCGTACGTTTCCGCACCTTCTCCTACTAAGTAACTTTGCACCTCTCCCAATCCCTTTAGGGCATCCTTTTTCTCATATTTCTTCTGTGAAAATTCCAATGCTTTTTTATAAGCACCATAGGCTTGAACTGCCGCATCGGCAACTGCCTTTGTAGTGGTAGGGTCTAATTGCTTCATAGTAGCGTAATTTCTATAAACGCTATTGAATAAGTCCCCTTTTACTTGCCATACTTTAGACGATTTGCTGATCTCTCCATCAGCACTAGCGATTTCTAAAGCGTCAATTGCTTCTTGTAATTTGTCTGCATTTCCTCTAGCATCCAAATTATAAGCTCCATAAGCTTTTGTTGCTGTTTTCAAAGCTTTTTTTGCATCTTGAGCAGTCATAGTTCCCGCTACCAAGATTAAAGAAAGGAATCCAAGCAAAAACTTCTTCATCTTATTAATTTTTAGTTTTTAAAATTTTTTGCAAGGGTTGTGCGATAAAGATCACAGGATTTATCCGACTGTGTACGCAAAACTCTTATTTGTTTAACTCTAAAATAGTGGCGTAAAATTAATAATAATTTGAGGCACTACGATAGATTTTCCAGTTATAAGACGTTTATTATCCGCTTTCTTGTGTTTTAGGTCTGTTAAAGCTGAAAGTTGGGTTGTTAAAAAGGGTTAAGTTGGCTTACAAATATTGGTTTTCGTACATATAAAAAAGCTATCCCAAATCATTGGAATAGCTTGATTTTAGGTAACAGTAAGAAATAAATTAAGGTAGGGTATCAAATGTGTTTTGGTGAAATTGGTTGGCATTTAGCGTTTTTGGTGGGTAGGATATATAAAAAAAGCCGTTTCAATTTTTGAATATTGAAACGGCTTTTATATTGATAACCAGTGTATTAAGTAAGCGTTATTTTTATAATCCTTACCCTTACTCTAGTCTAAATTTAACAGGTAAGTTAAACTGTACACGTACTGATTTACCTCTTTGTTTTCCAGGTGTCCATTTCCCTCCCATAGAGTTCATCATGTTGACAACCCGTAAGGCTTCAGAACCACACTGTGCTCCAATATCTCTAACAATTCTAGCATCTTTGATAGAACCGTCTTTTTCTACAACGAATTGGATAACCACAGTGCCTTCTACACCATTTTCACGTGCAATAGCAGGATACTTGATGTTCTTATAAATGAACTGAAGCATCTTTTTATCCGCACAGGCTTTCTTTGCCTTATCATCCCCTGCTTCGTTTTCACAGCCTGGGAAACGCGGCATTTGTTCAACCACCTTAAAAATTTCTTCCACTTCCGGCTCTGGTGGCGGCGGTGGTGGAGGTGGCGGTGGTGGCGCTTCTTTCTTTGGAGGAGGAGGTGGTGGAGGCGTTTCTTCTTCGACTTCCACAGATTGGTCCTCAAAGACAGGCTCTTCCTCTTCCTCGATTTCTTCTTCTGGCACCTCTTCAATTACTGGAGGTGGCGGAGGCGGTGGTGGTGGTGGAGGTTCAGCCGTTCGAGGTGGTTCTACCTCAATGTCTTCCTCCATTTCCAAAGCATCATCTGGGATGTCCACAACCTCTTCATAAGTCGTCCAGTTAAAGGCTAAGACAGTCGCTAAAAGGGACAGAGCTAATCCAGCATTCCAAATAGGACCACTGAGCTTAAAAGCATCCGCTTCTGGATACTTATTACGAGCAGCTAATGGCGAACCACCTTCTCGTTCTCTGTACTTTTCGGCTAGACTATCTGGGTCTTTACTAGACAACAAACTGCGCAAGATAAAAATGGCAGCTACTACAAGTACAAAAATCGCTATCATTCCGATAAGCAACTGTGTCCCTGTAAACGCGAGTTGTCCCATGTTACCGAGTTTTTTATTGAATTAGTAATTGAGAATTAATAATTGAGAATTTCAAATTTGATTTAAACTACCTAAATAGCTCATTATCAATTTATTGGATCATCTTCCATTCTCAATTCTATCTTCTCAATTGTTTAAATATTATTGCTCCGATCAAAGAACCGATAATATTAGCAATTATATCGAGAATTTCAAAATATCTATTCGGATAAAACGAATATTGGATTATTTCCATCGCTATTCCAAGCAAAGTGCTAATACAAAATGCTGAGATAATCCACTTACTTTGAGCAGATGTCCATTGGAAATTATTGAAAGTCCAAATTAATAGACCTGTATGGACCCCATAAAAAACAAGATGTCCTATTTTATCTGTTCCAAAAACGTCTCCCCAATCAAAAGGCACTTGAATGCCTGGACCAGTAGATAAATGGACGATTAATCCTGTCCAAAATAAAAGCGGTAGGTATAACCACCATTTTTGACTCACTGGTTTAGGTATTAAGATGCAGCTATTAAATATTTTGGTGTAAGGCGAACAGTTTTAGGCTACTAATTTTTCATAAGCTTCTGCCCCAAGCAATGTTCCTACTTCTTCTGGATCGCTTATTTCCATCTTGATAATCCATCCCTCCCCATAAGGATCAGAATTAATAAGGGTAGGATCATCTCCTTCATTTTCATCTAAATTAGGATTGAAAGCCAATATTTTACCCGATAAAGGCATAAATAAGTCAGAAGTAGTTTTTACAGCTTCTACTGTTCCAAAGACTTCCCCTATATCAATATCTTCTCCGACAGTTTCTACTTCTACATAAACTAATTCGCCTAATTCACTTTGAGCAAAGTCCGTAATACCTATATATGCGATATTACCCTCTTCTATGCGAACCCATTCATGCTCTTGCGTATATTTTAATTCAGGTGGAAAATTCATTGAACAAATAAATTAGTAAGTAAGTAAATGGGTGGACAAAAGTAATTTTAGGGCTTCGGCAATAAATAACCTACCCACATAGGTATTTCTCGCAAAGGATCGCTAAGGTTTCGCAAAGTACGCTAAGTTAGTAAAAGGTCTAGCTTTGCGTACCTTAGCGTATCCTCGGCGAGACTTTGCGGGAGACAAA
>CALJIQ010000186.1 GCA_937973995.1 uncultured Saprospiraceae bacterium | reverse complement strand
ATCTCTGGTATTTTCTCTATTTCTTTTTCCACTCCTTTGTGTAGGTTAGAGTCCGTTAACATTACTTGGGTATAGGCGGAGGTTTGATAGCCTAGTTTCCAGGCATCTAGACGATAAGACGCTTGCTGTAAAATGCCTTCTTCCTTTAATTTTTTGATGCGCTGGTGGATTAAGGTATTGGAAACCTTTAGCTTTTTAGCCAGTTGAATCAGAGGAATTCTAGCGTCTTGTGTCAATTCATTCACGATTCTAATATCAAATGGGTCAAGTTGATTTTTTTTCAATATTTACGATTCTTGATTATTTAATAATGACATAAAAATAATAATTAATCAGTCATTATAACTTAAAACAGCCTACAAAGAAGCATATATGGAAATTCTGTGCTTATTTTGGGGTTATTTTTAAAATTGATATTACTTTGTTTTTAACCATATTAGTACACATAAGTAGATTCACATAAGTGCACATAGTAGTGGGACAAAAATAAATGTCCCATAGAACTAAAGTTCAAGACTAAGTTCAACCAATTAGATGTTGACAGAAAGTTTGTTTTTTTTGTAAAATCTTACAAGGTTGTAGTAAATAAGTAGTCTTCAACTTTTGTGGACTTATGTGAAAACACTAATGTGAACTTATGTGGTTGAAAAATTTTTAAATCTATTTTCAATATGAATGTAGCCGCTATTTTTTCCGTAAGTTTAATCCTCTTTTCCGTAATTGATATTATTGGTTCTTTACCAGTTATTATCAATATGAAAAAGGAAGGTTTGCATATTAATCCAGCGGTAGCAACAGGTTTTGCTGCTACTATTATGTTGCTTTTTTTATTTTTTGGAGCGTCTATTTTAGGCGCATTTGGAATCAGTGTTAGTTCGTTTGCCTTAGCTGGAGCATTGATTATTTTTTTGATCGGATTGGAAATGCTATTGGGCATTAGGGTATTTAGAGATACACATGAAGAAGGAGGGTCTGGCAGTATCGTTCCTATCGCTTTTCCGCTTTTGGCAGGGGCAGGTACTTTGACTACTATAATTACGTTAAAGTCAGAGTACGATAATGGTAGTATTATTATTGGAATTGCGATTAACTTGCTGATTATTTATATCATTTTGCGCTCTACGAATTGGCTTTCTCAGAAGTTATCTCCGCAAACTGCCACCGCATTGCGAAAAATATTTGGTATCATTTTGATTGCAATTGCTATTCAGATGTTTAAAGATCATGTTTGATTTATTGGTGTTGTGGTATTGTGGTATTGTGGTTTTATGGCGCCACAATACCATAAAACCACAATACCATAAAGCCACAATACCATAAAACCACAATACCATAAAACCACAATACCATAAAACCATAAAACCTTTTCTTATGAAAATCGGTGTTCCAAAAGAAATTAAAAACAACGAAAATCGGGTAGCCCTTACGCCTGCGGGTACCAGTACGTTAACCAAACGAGGACATAAGGTGTATCTCCAAAAAGGGGCAGGAAAGGAAAGTGGATTTACAGATTCAGAATATAAAAAGGCAGGAGCGATCATTAAGAAAGATGCAGCTGGAGTATATGGAATTGCAGAGATGATTATGAAGGTAAAAGAACCGATCAAACAAGAGTATGCCCTGATAAAAAAAGATCAGTTGGTATTTACCTATTTTCATTTTGCTTCTAGCCAACCATTGACCAAAGCGATGCTAAAAAGCAAAGCGGTTTGCTTAGCTTATGAGACGGTTGAATTGGAAGATGGTAGTCTGCCGTTGTTGGTTCCTATGTCGGAAGTTGCTGGCAGAATGGCCATCCAACAAGGGGCGAGATATTTGGAAAAACCCGTAAAAGGAAGAGGTGTTTTATTAGGGGGCGTTCCTGGCGTACCTCCTGGGAGAGTGATGATTATTGGGGGCGGTGTCGTAGGCACACAGGCAGCTAAAATGGCAGCAGGATTAGGCGCACAAGTAACCATTTTGGATATTAATTTAGATCGCCTTCGGTATCTGGAAGATATTACGCCTGCTAATGTAACGACAATTTATTCCAGCGAATACAATATTCGTCAACTCATTAAGGAAAGTGATTTAATCATTGGGGCCGTATTAATTCCTGGGGCAAAAGCACCGAAGTTGGTAACAAGAGCCATGCTAAAAAAGATGCGGGCAGGTGCGGTTATTGTAGATGTTGCAGTCGATCAAGGTGGTTGTATAGAAACCTGCCGACCCACTACTCACGCCAACCCTACTTTTATTATTGATGATGTGGTGCATTATTGCGTTGCCAATATGCCAGGAGCCGTTCCTTATACCTCTACCCTAGCACTAACCAATGCTACCTTGCAATACGCTGTTCAACTAGCGGATAAAGGCTGGGAAAAAGCCTGCGCAGAAAACGTAGCTTTGTGTAAAGGCTTAAATATTGTAAAAGGAAAGATTGTATATAAGGGAGTTGCGGATGCGTTTGGATTGAAGTATGAAGAGGCGGGTTGTGCCAACTAGAAATTCCAAATTTCAAGCACCAAATTCCAAATTCCAAACCTAGCATTGGAATTTGGAACTTGGTGTTTATTCTTTCAATAAACCTCAATATCCTTATCCTTATTCAACTCCTTATATCGTTCTACTTTAATTTGGTGGAGCACGTTATTGAGTAAATTTTCGTAGTTGCTCGTTTTTTCTATCTGCTCTTCTAAGGTGGCAATCCGATCTTTCATTTCTGCAATGCTGTCTTCAAAAGTCACTTTCCGTTGTTCTATTTCTTTTATCTTTTCTTCTATACTCTCTTTGGAATTTAGATCGTCTGGCATACCATACCCACAGGATCGCCATGCCCTTTCTACCATTATTTTATCTTTCTTTTTCATGATTATAAATTATAAGCGTTAGGCTATGGGGTGGTTAGAGGAAAGGTGGAAGATTTATAAAAGTGAATTAAGTTGAGTGTATAACAGAACGGTGGGAAACGAGCAACTCATCAGATGACTTTGGAGTCATCAGATGAGACGTTCTCATTTCATCTGCTCACTCCAAAGTGAGCTGATGAATAAATTTGATGCCCCCAGATTGTTTTACACTCAATTAAGTTGTTAGATTATTATACTTGACAAAATTTCTAAATTTTTTCCCTTATCAAAAATAGCCAAAACAGGAATTTCAAATCCAGAAATCACAACACTTTGGATCATATCTGAAAGCGTATGTTTAGTGTGAAGTGTATATTCGATAGCTTCTAAATCAGATAAAACAAATTGCTCTACGGTTTTAGCTTTGGTGTCCACTATCCAATATTCCTTAATGCCATGAGCTGCATAGTCTTGAAATTTCACGCCTCTGTCCCGTTGTTCCGTTCCTTTGGATAAAATTTCAACTACGAAGTCAGGCGCAGGATGTAGCATCGTATCTGCATGAAAGGTACTCGCTTTTTCATTATTCCAATAACAAATATCTGGTTCATAATCATTTCTAGTTAAAGAAATTAATGCTTTTTCAGTGGAGCAAATACCTAATTGGTGTTTATCCACATAGATGCTTAAAAGACGATTTAAATTATCAGAAGCTTCTAGATGACTGCGTTTCACTGGTGAATGTAGTATGGTTTCCCCATTAATGAATTCTGCTTTTATATCAGGTTTCAACCAGTCATAAAAGTCTTGACGTTTTTTTTTCTCCTTTAACAGTATCGCTTTTGCTTTATCTATTACAATTTGAGCATCAGGGGATTGAAGTATTTTTTCTAATAACGCATTCATAGAATTGGTTTTATACAAATTTACTCTTTTTTAAGGAGATTTGAAAGGAAAAAACTCCCCTACTCTGACGCCCTACATTTCCAAAAAAATCCGTACTTTACACGTTCGAGATTCGATAATAATTATGTGTAACCCACTACCGTACTGTGCGCTTTTTGCCGCTAGGCAAAAGCCAGTTCGGTCCACTGAAAAAGAACTACATGCCAGAGTTTGTACACCTTCATAACCATACCCAGTATTCTCTATTAGACGGTGCTTGTGAGATCGGAGCCTTGATGAAAAAAGCGGCTGACGATGGTCAGAAAGGCGTTGCCTTAACGGACCACGGCAATATGTTTGGCGCATTTAAGTTTGTTGCCGAAGCAGAGAAGGCAGGGATAAAACCCATCATAGGCTGTGAGTTTTATATGGTGAAGGATCGGCATATCAGAAGTTTTGCGAAAGCAAAAGGAGAAAAAGATATTCGCCGCCATCAACTATTATTAGCCAAAAATCAGAAAGGATATGAGAACCTGTGTAAGCTGTGTTCTTTGGGTTTTATAGAAGGCTTGTATTCTAAGTTTCCAAGAATTGATAAAGAGTTATTGGTTCAATACCATGAAGGATTAATAGCTACTAGTTGTTGTATCGGTGCAGAAATTCCACAAGCCATTTTGCATCAAGGGGAGGAAAAAGCAGAAGAATTATTGAAGTGGTGGATCGATCTATTTGGCGATGATTTTTATATAGAATTACAACGCCATCGAGGCTTAGAAAATATTGACCAATTAGGCATTAGTCAGGAAGACGTGAATCAGGTGCTCATCAAATTTGCTCGTAAGTATAATTTGAAATTGATTGCCACCAATGATGCGCACTATATAGACGAAGAAGATGCCTTGCCGCATGATTTATTATTGTGCATCAACACCAATAGTTTAGTAGAAGAACAAAAGCGTTTTAAATTTCCAAGTAACGATTTCTATTTCAAGACGCAGAAAGAGATGAATGTGCTCTTTCACGATGTGCCAGAGTCGATTGATAATACCTTAGAAATTTATGATAAGATAGAAAAACTCACCTTAGCAAGAGACGTATTATTACCTAACTTCCCTATCCCTGACGGTTTCAAAACACAGGACGATTATCTAAGACATATCACTTTTGAAGGAGCTAGAAAACGGTACGAAACCATTACGCCTCCTATCGAAGAACGACTCAATTTTGAATTAGAGGTTATTAAAAATTCAGGCTATCCGGGGTATTTCTTAATTGTGCAAGATTTCACGAATACGGCTAGAGACATGGGGGTGGCAGTAGGACCTGGACGGGGTTCGGCAGCAGGGTCGGCGGTGGCTTATTGTATTGGTATTACCAATGTGGACCCAATTAAGTACGATTTACTTTTTGAGCGTTTCTTAAATCCAGAACGGATTTCGATGCCCGATATTGATATTGATTTTGATGATGAAGGACGACAAAAAGTAATTGATTATGTGATTGATAAATATGGTCGAAATCAGGTAGCACAGATTGTCACTTATGGTTCGATGGCAGCGAAATCTTCTTTGCGAGATGTAGGTCGGGTAATGGACATACCATTGCCAGATGTTGATAAAGTAGCCAAGTCTTTTCCAATTAACTTAAGTGCTACCTTAAACAAAGTATTAGCGGATGGTGATATACAACCCAAGCTAAAAGGGAAAATGAACTCGGAAGATGTGGAGAAAGCTTACGCCTTCAGAGATTTAGCAAAAGGGAATGACGAAACTGGCAAAATGATTCGCTTGGCGAAGCAGCTAGAAGGGTCTATCCGAAATACGGGCATCCATGCCTGTGGGGTGATTATTACGCCAGATGATATTACTAAGTATGTCCCTGTCAAAACGGATAAGGGGTCTGATATGTTGGTGTCTCAATTTGACAATAGTGTTGCCGAAGAAGCGGGTTTATTAAAAATGGATTTCTTGGGTTTAAAGACTCTCACCATTATTCGGGATGCCGTTCGCATCATCAAAGAAGTGCATGGTGTGGAGATTGATCCTGAAGAAGTGCCCTTGGATGACGTCAAAACGTATGAGTTATTTCAAAGAGGAGAAACGGTCGGCATTTTCCAATATGAGTCCAGTGGGATGCAGAAGTATTTAAAAGAATTGAAGCCGACTGCCTTCGAGGATGTGATTGCGATGAATGCCTTATATCGTCCTGGTCCATTAGAATATATTCCAGAGTTTATTGATAGAAAACATGGTCGGAAACCAGTGACTTATGATCTTCCTGCCATGGAAGAATATTTAAAAGAAACACAGGGCATCGCCATTTATCAAGAACAGGTGATGCGGCTTTCGCAAAAGCTAGCTAATTTCACCGGAGGTGAAGCAGATACCTTGCGAAAGGCAATGGGAAAGAAGAAGAAAGCCTTAGTAGATAAGATGTGGCCCAAGTTCTTAGAGGGTTGTAAAAAGAATGGACACCCAGAAGATATCGTCAAAAAAGTATGGACGGATTGGGAAGCCTTTGCTTCTTATGCTTTTAACAAATCGCACTCTACCTGTTATGCTTTTGTCGCCTTTCAAACGGCTTATTTAAAAGCACACTATCCTGCCGAATTTATGGCATCTGTCCTAACCCACAATAAGAGTGACATTTCCAAAGTAACCTTCTTTTTGCGAGAGTGTAAGCGTATGGACATAGAGGTGTTAGGTCCAGATATTAATGAAAGTCAACTCAACTTTACGGTAAATAAAGAAGGGCAAATCCGTTTTGGGTTGTCTGCTTTAAAAGGAGTGGGAGAAGGCCCCGTAGAAGAAATTTTAAAAGAACGAGCAGAAGGCAACTTTACTTCTCACATAGACTTTATCACCCGATTGACCTCTAAGGCTGCTAATAAAAAAGTAGTAGAGAGTTTAGTGCTAGGGGGAGCATTTGATCGGTTCGAGGCCTTGCACCGAGCGCAGTATTTTGGGCAGCCCAATCCTGCCAAAGAAGAAACCTATATTGAGGCATTGGTGCGCTTTGGTGGTAAAATGCAAGCAGAAGAATCTGCGCTAACTTTATTTGATGTTACAAAAGAAACAGATGCTGCCGAACCTGAGGTGCCACAAATTGAACCTTGGCCTTTGATAGAGACCCTTACCAAAGAAAAAGAGGTGACGGGTATCTACATTAGTGGCCATCCGTTGGATGATTATCGCATGGAAGTGGAAAATTTTGCAACTTGTACCTTAGATCGAGTTGAAAACTTCAAAGGGCAAGGCTTAAAATTAGCCGCCTTTGTAACTGCTGCTAATCATCGAATTAGCAAAAAAGGTACTGGCTATGGCTATTTTACAATACAAGATTATAATGGTAGTTTAGAATTTCCGCTATTTAGTGAAGACTATCAAAAGTTTAAACACTTATTAGAGGAAGGTCAGGGAGTCTTCATTCAAGGTTCGTATCAAAAACGTTGGGGCGGAGAAGAATATCAGCTAAAACTAAGTAAAGTAGAATTATTGGAAAGCGTGGCAGATAAAATGACTTCTTCTATTACGCTCAAGCTGCCCATTGACCTAATTTCCCAAGAAATGGTGGATGGAATAGAAAATGCATGTAAAAAACACAAGGGGAAGCATCGTTTAAAAATCCATTTATTTGATAGAGAAACGAAAACGAAGCTACATATGATCGCCAAAGAGCAAAAAGTCAATGCTAATAATGATTTGATTAAGGAGTTGGAGTCGTTGGGCGTTACTTATCAGGTGAATTAGGGATTGGTGATTGATAAGTAGGGGTGTTAAGAAAAATTTTAGCCTCACTAATTTCAAACAAATTAGGCGTGGATTTTTAAACACATAGGCACAGTAGTACACATAGTTTCTT
>CALJIQ010000185.1 GCA_937973995.1 uncultured Saprospiraceae bacterium | reverse complement strand
ATAACTCTATAAGTCAACCAACTTATGTTAGCACCAAGAGTGCTAACACAAGATTTATTCAACCTCTATTGAGAATTTACCGTGATGCGTATAATTAATAATAAATCAACTAATCAACCTTCATTTTGATTTTCGCTCATTCAATATGTTCCGACTGCTCTTCTTTCTTTTCAAAATCGTTGCCTTTGTCGTTCTACCTTTCATTTTATTGATAAGGGGATCTATTCATTTACATGATACCAAACTTTACCCGCCGTCTATTTGCCTATTAGGAGGGATGTTTTTAGCCACCATAGCCATCACTATTTATTTAGTCTTTTTCTATGGTTCGATCACAGGAGAGGTAGGCAGTTTGCGTCGTAAACTTTGGATGGCTTTGATTTTGGTCTTGGGCTATGGCATACATGGTCTATTTTTCTTTTCCATCAATAATTCAAAAACGGCAGAGGTCAAAAAAGAATTTTTGCAATTACATCCGATCCTGCGAGTCAGTGTCAGTACACTCATCCACTTGGATAAATCCCTTATTATTACCGATGCCAATCGGCAACCAGAAGATTATCGCAAAATGGGGATGTCTTCCAAAAAGCATTCCCTTCATTATCGGCAACGCAGTGGGTATGTCCATGCGCTTGATATTCGTACCAAAGGTAGAGGTACAATTCGCAATTTCTTGATCCGTACCTACTTTCGGTTAATGGGTTTCAATACCCTGCGGCATGGAGGAACCGAAGATCATTTACATATTTCTCTCCTGAGTCATGATCGTCCAAAAGCTATCTAATACTACCCTCTTTTGAATTGATTTAGTAAGTAACGATGAAACAATAACTTAGGCATTATCCGCTGTTATTTTGCGGTCTAAGAAACCTAAAAAATAAGTCCGTAGCTTTGACTATGCACTGATTTTTTAGATTCCTTAGACCACAAACTACCTAGCGCCTAATTGCCCAATTTATTATTTCATCGTTACTTACCGAATTTTTTGAGCATTTTTGTAGTTATATCTAATAAAATCTCAAGCACCCAATTCCAATTTCCTAATTCCAACAGTCCTTTACTGATTGAAATTTGGCGTTTGGAATTTGGAATTTTAACATAACATGTCGCAAAACAATCAGTGGAACGTAGGGGAAAAGAAAAGGAAAGGCATCAAGAAAGGGATAGAAGATGCCATTCTAGTGGGTTTGATTCATGGGAATCAGACAGAAGAAAAAGTAACAGAATATTTAGATGAGTTAGAATTTTTAGCTCAAACCGCAGGGGCGAGAACCATCAAGCGCATTACACAGAAGCTCCCCCACCCTAATCGACGTACCTTCGTTGGGTCAGGAAAGCTACAAGAAATTCTAGAATATATAGAAAGTCATGAGTCGGTTACGATGGTCATATTTGATGATGATCTTACCGGTAAACAAGTCGGTATTTTAGAAGAAGAACTAAAGGTCAAGATCATTGATAGAAGTACGCTGATTTTAGATATTTTTGCCAATCGTGCGCAAACGGCACAGGCCAAAGCACAAGTAGAATTAGCACAAATGCAATACATCCTGCCAAGACTACGAGGCCTATGGACGCACTTGGAAAGACAACGTGGGGGTATTGGTATGCGTGGACCGGGGGAGACAGAAATAGAAACAGATAGACGAATTGTTCGGGATAAGATTTCTAAACTAAAGGCTCGCTTACAAGAAATTGATAAACAAAACCAAACCCGACGAAAGAACAGAGGAGAAATGATTCGAGTAGCCCTTGTAGGATACACGAATGTAGGCAAATCCACCTTAATGAATATCCTAAGTAAGTCAGAGGTGTTTGCTGAGGATAAATTATTTGCTACGTTGGATACCACGGTTAGAAAAGTAGTCATTGAAAGAATGCCGTTCCTATTGTCTGATACGGTTGGGTTTATCAGGAAATTACCCCATCATTTAGTGGAGAGTTTTAAATCCACTCTAGATGAAGTAAAAGAAAGTGACATTTTATTGCATGTAGTGGATATTGCGCACCCGCAATATGAAGACCATGTACAAACCGTCAATCAAACCTTAACAGACTTAGATTGTATTGAAAAGCCAACATTAATGGTCTTCAATAAATTGGATTTATATAGAGAACGATACTTTGATGATTTTTTAGATACGCCTAATAAGCTAAGAATAGAAAAAGAGTTGCAAGAAAACCTTAAAAATAAGCTAGACAGAGATACCATTTTCATATCAGCTAAACAGAAAGAAAACATTAACGGATTAAAAGAAAAAATGAAAGGATTAATTGAGGTATTGTATGAAAAGCGCTATCCTTATCGAGCTAAGTATTGGTAGGCGGGTGAGCGGGTTGCGGGTGAGCGAGTTGGCATAGATTTAACGAGATCTTGTTTAAACGCACAACTTGCCGCTGACCCCTTTTGAACTTGTGCTTGATACTTAAACTTGATCTTAAAAAAAATTATATGGTTAAAATAGGAGATGTAGAAATAGGAGAATTTCCATTATTGCTTGCCCCAATGGAAGATGTGAGCGATCCACCTTTTCGGGCCTTGTGTAAGGAACAGGGCTGTGATATGATGTACACGGAATTTATATCAGTGGAAGGATTGATAAGGGATGCGACGAAGAGTGTGCAAAAATTGGATATATATGATGAAGAACGCCCAATAGGGATACAGATATTTGGAGCGAATATAGACTCTATGATGCGAGCTGCGGAAATCGTGGAAGCTGCCAAGCCGGAGGTACTAGATATAAATTATGGATGCCCTGTCAAGAAGGTAGTATCTAAAATGTGTGGAGCAGGAATTTTACAGGATATTCCTAAAATGGTCAAATTAACGGAACAAGTGGTGAAGGCAACTAATTTGCCCGTAACCGTGAAAACCCGATTGGGATGGGATGAAAAAACACAATACATTGAAGAGGTAGCCGAGCGTTTGCAAGATGTGGGTATCAAGGCATTATCCATACATGGGCGTACCCGCAAGCAAATGTATAAAGGGGAAGCCGACTGGACTAGGATCGGTCGCATCAAAGAAAATCCAAGAATCCATATTCCTATTTTCGGAAATGGAGACATTAATAGTCCCCAAAAAGCAGTGGAATATAAAAACAGATATGGCGTGGATGGGATTATGATTGGTCGAGCGAGTATTGGGTATCCGTGGATATTTAGAGAAATCAAACATTATATGGCTACGGGAGAGATATTGCCTCCTCCAACTACTAGTGAAAGAGTCGCCGCTGCTAAGCAACACTTTTTACACTCCCTTGAATGGAAAGGAGAGAAACTGGGGATACTAGAGATGAGGCGGCATTATACCAATTACTTTAGAGGGTTTCGCAATATCAAACCCTTTAGAACTAAATTAGTCACCAGCCATAGTCCAGAAGAAATTTTAGGAATATTAGCGGAAATAGAGGAAATATATAAAGAGGGTCACCACCCCATTTCTACCTTTTCAAAAACTTTGGTCAATTAACCCCTTATTAAGAAATCGAATTGTAAATTTGTTCTTATCTATGCTTTGGACGGGATGGAAAAGATGGTGGAGTTTTTCTTCACAAAGGTCATTGATTATAGATAGGTTACATAACCTAGCGCATTTCAAATCAGATTGGCATCGAGCCAATCTGATTTGACAAGTTTTTTAAAAGGGCACAAGGCAGGCTATGCCTGCCTTGTGCCCTTTTAAAAAACTTTTTTCCTTGAAATGGACTCGATGTCCATTTCAAGGAAAATTAAGAGCTTTGAATTCATGTAATAAACCATCAAGCAATTTTCTTCACCCCGTTCAAAGTAGATCTATCATAACTTAAAGAAATTTGGTCTTTAACATCCAACCAGAGGAACGCGAAATATTTGCAATTATTGAGCAGACTGCTCATGAATTAGGCTTTCCTGCCTATGTCGTGGGAGGGTACGTGCGAGATCGCTTATTGGCACGACCTTCAAAAGATATGGATATTGTTTGTGTGGGGAATGGGATTCGATTGGCCCAAAATATCGCTTCCAAAATGCGTCCCATTCCAAGGATAGTCATCTATAAAAGATTTGGAACAGCGATGCTTAAACGGCAGGATATGGAGATCGAATTTGTTGGAGCACGAAAAGAATCCTATCGGCACGATTCCAGAAAACCAGCCGTTGAAAATGGTACTTTAGAAGACGATCAGAATCGACGAGATTTCACGATCAATGCCTTAGCGGTAAGTTTGAATGGCAGAAATTTTGGGCAAATAATCGACCCATTTGGAGGCCTTCAACATCTAGAAAACAAGCTCATTAAAACCCCTCTGGAACCTGGCAAAACCTTCTCAGATGACCCCTTGCGAATGATGCGGGCCGTTCGTTTTGCCAGCCAATTAAGTTTCAATATTGACCCAACTACTTACGAAGCATTATCGCTGTATAGGAATCGCATCAACATTGTTTCCAAAGAACGGATTACAACGGAATTGAATAAAATCATTTTAAGTCCTACGCCTTCCGTAGGTTTTAAAATTTTATTTGATACGGGAATATTGCAACTCATTTTTCCTGAGTTAGCAGCCTTGCATGGCGTGGAGGTTCGCAATGGTAAAAGCCACAAAGACAATTTCTATCATACCTTACAAGTATTAGATAACCTTAGTAAAAAAACGGATAACCTTTGGTTACGTTGGGCGGCATTGATGCATGATATTGCTAAGCCACCTACTAAACGTTTTCATCCAGAACACGGCTGGACGTTCCACGGGCATGAGGCATTGGGGGCTACGATGACACCTCGCATTTTCAAAAATCTACGCCTGCCCCTGGACCAACCCATGCGATATGTACAAAAATTAGTGCGGCTGCATTTACGTCCAATTAGTTTGACTAAAGAAAATATAACCGACTCGGCTATTCGCAGATTGCTATTTGAAGCGGGAGATGATATAGATGATTTAATGCAACTGTGTGAAGCAGACATTACTTCTAAAAACCCGAATAAGGTCAAACGCTACATCATTAATTATAATATTGTTAGAGAGAAATTAAGAGAAATAGAAGAAAAAGATAAAATTCGAAATTGGCAACCTCCTATCACTGGAGAAATTATTATGACTACTTTTAATATACCGCCTTCTAGAATGGTGGGTGACATAAAAACGGCGATTCGAGAAGCGATTCTGGATGGGGATATTGGCAATAATTATGAGGAGGCTTTTGATTTTATGTTGGAAAAAGGAAAGTCGTTAGGATTGGAAGCCGTTCCTTCCTCTAAAGGATAAACTATGGTGAAGATTTTTGACGTGTCAAGCACAAGTATCAAGTTCAAATGCCAGATGTTGACAGCCTTTCAATTGATACTTACAACTAGTCTTAAAAAATCAAAATTGTCTATATTAACCTTCCCATTTTTTTGTACCGTTCTACTTCTTTCTTTCTCAGTTAATCCTTTATTTTCACAAGAAACAATAGGTACTTTAAAGGAGGTAATAGATACGATCCCTGCCCCAAAAAAAGTAAAGAAGAAATTCACCTTCAAAAATTATTGGAAAGCAGATTATCCTTCACCTAAAAAGGCAATTACGCTGGCGATTATCCCAGGGATGGGACAGATTTATAACAAAAAGTACTGGAAGTTACCCTTAGTGTATGGAGCTTTAGGTGGCGTTATTTATTCGATTAATTGGAATACCGAGCGATATAATTTATTCAGAAAAGTACATGATGTACAAATCAATGGAGAAACCAGTATGTATCTAGCAGAAGTACAAAACTCCACCCTACTTGATGCACCCAATGCCGCCATTAGATCGAGAAGGGATTCTTTTGATAAAAACAGACAACTTTCATGGATAGGTCTAATAGCCTTTTATCTCATTTCTGCTGGCGATGCTTTTGTGGATGCTCACCTAAAAGATTTTAACATTGATGACGACATTAGTTTCCAACCTAGCTTTCAAACAGACCATTTACAACCTGCCTCTGTTGGTGTTAGTATTAAAATAAATATTAACTAATAACATATTTAACCCATATATAATTCGGAAAAAAAACAGTACTTAGATAAAAAAATTCGGAAATTCGTTACAAAAAGTAGCTAAAATAGTCTAAATTGAAACGGATTAGGAGAATACTACACACCTTATCCTCCAACATCTTATTTTACAACTTATTACACAATTAAAAAAAGTTTCTTTGACAAATGCCTCCGTTGATGTCAATGAAATAGTGAATATAATTTCTTCTTATAGTTGAATTGTAGAGGGCTATCTCATTGATACGGAATTTGTCAAAAAACGTAAAAGATCAAATATGTCTGATTTGCTGAAAGTAATGATTGGGCTGGTCCTTTGGTTTTTGTCTTTTCTAATTATGTACAACTTTGTTTGGAGACCCGAATGCAGTAGAATGCCTTTCTGCGGCTCCTCACAAGTAGCTGCAGTCGCCCCTCCCGTCGCCGAGGACAAGGTGGCAGAAAGGGCACCCTTGGATTGCCAATGGTCGGATGCTAGTGGGTACACGAATAATGGATTCGATGATTTTAAAATGGATATTCTCTCAGGTGCTGGAGATAATAACATTCTTGAAATCGTGGGTCTTTACTATGGAGAAGAAGAAAATTCTACGGATTTTGAAGATATGGGATTAGCTAGAGCCAACCAAATTAAAGAGTTATTTCTCGATGACTTAGGAGAAGATCGTATCCAATTAAAATCTTTATTATTGGATGCAGATGATACTGCCAAAGAAGGCTATCATTCTTGTGCCGAATTTAACTGGATTGAAGGAGAAGCTGGACCAGTTGAAATTTTGGAGGATCGAGCCATTATCCGATTCCCTTACAACTCTGTACAAAAAGATTTTGATCCCAAAATTGATGCCTACCTAGAAGGCTTAGCTCAAACGCTCAAAGATAGCGGTGGAACTGTTCGACTAACAGGTCATACAGATGATAGAGGTGGTGCTGATAGAAATGAAACCTTAGCACATCGACGAGCTAAAATGATACGAGATATTTTAAGAGATAAAGGCGTAAGACGCTCCCAAATCCTCACCTTTACAAAAGGAGAAACGGACCCAATTGCTTCTAACGATACCGAAGAAGGTCGTCATCAGAATCGCCGTGTTGTTGTTCAATTGGATTAATATTCATTGATCCATTGCTTCATTGATCCATTGCTTCATTGAACCATTGTTCCATTGTTTGTCTACATCACGTTGACAATAGAGCAATAGAACAATAGAGCAATAGAGCAATAGAGCAATAGAGCAATAGAACAATAGAACAATAGAACAATAGAACAATAGAACAATAGAACAATAGAACAATAGAACAATAGAACAATAGAACAATAGTAAAAGAAGATAAATTTTTGATTAGCTAAAAAATAAAAAAATGTTACTAAATATATTTCTATTTTTTCAAGATGTGACTGCAGCAGGCGGTACCTGCTTTGGTTGCCTTTTTATATGGTCACTACTACCATTTTTAATTGGTTTACTGACAGGATTCTTTACTTGGAATCGTTATAAACAATTGGCAGAAGATAGAGAAAGTCAAATAATAAAATTAAAGCGAAAGATTACGGAGGATGAAAAAGCTAGAATCGCTTTACAACAAAAAGTAGAGTCCGCCAATTCTATTTCTACTAAATTAAAGAATAGTCTTGCTGATTGTTCTGCTGAAAAAGCAGCATTAGCCAGACAATTAGCGGAAGCATCTAGAGTACCCGAACCAGAGGAACAAGTTGCCATAGTGGAAGAGGCTCCTGAAACAGAAGAGGTGGTGGTAAAAGAGGAAGTCGTTATTGAGGAACCAGAACCAACAGTTGTGGAAACCATTGCACCAGTAGTAGCAGCTGCCCCACTTGCAGCAGTAGGTGCCGTTGCAGCAGAACCACAAGATAAAGAAGATGACTATCTACCTTGTAAAGCTTATGAAGGACATAAAGTAAATGATACCGCCAATAATATTGCTTTTTTCAAACATGATAATGGACAATACTACTTTGTATTATATGCAGAAGATGGCTCCGTTAGATTGAGAAGTGAAGGTTTCCGTACCGCTCGTGAAAGGGATCAGGAATTATCTGGTGTTGTTCGTTTAAGAGATCAGGCAGATCAATATAAGCGAGTATCCAAGGGTAAATATTTTATGGATGTCTTGTATGATGAAACAGGAAGAGAAGTCGGTAGAAGTTGCTTACAGAAAGTAAAAGAAGAACCCGTTGTTCAAGAAGTTGCTCCTGTTGTAGAAACGAAAACCGTTGAGCCTGCAGTTGTAAAAGAGCCAGAAGTAGTCGAGCGGCAAGTAGTACGAGTGAAAAGAACGGTTAATATTTCTGGATTAGAAGATTTAGATGGCATCGACATCGGTTCCCAAACGAAGTTAATCAATATGGGCCTTGGAAGTATGACTGCTCTTGCGGCGGCGGATGAAGCCTCTTTAAGAAATAGCTTTGCTGGAACTAGTCATAATTGGCGCTATTGGTGGATGCAATCTCGTTATGCCACTGCTGGAGATTGGGCTAATTACTATTCACTTAGAGACAGTAAAGGAGAAAACTTAGCAATTCCTAAAGTTGAGGAAGTAGGAACACCCGTAAAAGTTGTAAAGGAAGAACCAAGTATTAGAAAGGCTGTAAAAGTAACCGAACAACCGATTCGAACTTTTAAAGCTAGTACCAGTTCTTCTTATGGTGCCTACTTCGCCAATAATGATCTTCAAATCATTGAAGGAGTAGGACCAAAAATCCAACAAATATTAATGGATGCTGGCTATACAACTTGGGAGTCCGTTGCTAATTCTTCTTATGATGATTTGAAAAGAATGTTGAGCAATGCAGGGCCTAGATATAGAATACATGACCCACGTTCTTGGGCTAGACAAGCACAATTGGCGGCCACTGGAAAATGGGAAGATTTAGTAGCGTATCAAAAATTTCTAAACCAAAGTAGCGTTGGAAGTGAAAGCTATTCCAAAGTGGAAAAACTAATGAATCGACATTTAGGTTTTTCCAATGCGAACGCTTCTGATTTAAAAATAGTGGAAGGCATTGGTCCTAAAATAGAGGGCTTATTGAAAGCTGCTGGTATCCAAAATTGGGATGACTTATCTCGAGCAAGTACCGACAAATTGAAGTTAATTCTTCAAAATGCAGGTTCTAGATACCGTTTAGCTAATCCAACTACTTGGCCTACACAAGCGGGTATGGCAGTGCGGAAAGAATGGACGAAATTGAAAGAGTATCAGGATATGTTGCAAGGCGGCAAAGACGTTTCTTAACAACTGTATTTTTCCCTGAACTGGACATCGAGTCCAGTTCAGGGATCGTGCAGTTTCAAACGAACGTCATTCCTTTGAGGAATGACGTTCGTTTTTTAATTCCACCTACTATCGAAAATAATTCTACCTACCATATTCTAAATGGCGACGCCTTAAAAGAACAATTTCCTTCTATTGAAGGCACGATCATCGTTTTAAGAGAATGTCTGATAATGGGAAACGTGCAAGGAAATACCCTTCGTGATTTTTTTGATAATAGATTTTCTTATCTCCACAAAGCGCACGGTATTACAGCAGAAGAATTTACTAACAAAGGAGAAAAGGAGTTATCGAAAATTTGTGAGCTACCAAAAGAAGCTAAGGTCTATCTTTGGTTTGAAAGAGATTTATTTTGTCAGGTGAATTTATGGTTTAGTGCGCATTTGCTGCACACCTATACCCAAGTAGAACAATTCTTTTTAGTGTTGCCTACCGCTACCTTATTATATGGATTTGGTGGAATGAATAAAGACGAATTAACCCATGCTTACGAGCACAGTCAAGAGTTAACAAAAGAACAAATAGGCATCTTTCATCAACTTTGGATCGCTTATCAGCAACAGCAATATGACCAACTGCGTGCCATTGCTCAACAACACTACTCTACCCTTCCATTTTTGCTTCCAGCAGTGGAAGCACAATTAAAACGACTCCCAAATAAAGATGGATTAGGGTATCCAGAATTATTATTACTATCTCTCCAAGAAGAATTACAAACCGATCACTTTCCTACCCTCTTCAAGGCTTTTTCAAAACGAGCTCCTATTTATGGTTTTGGGGATTCACAGGTTTTGGAAATTTGGAATCGGATTAAATAAATTAAGTGTAATTACCCCTTCCCCGTAACCGCAGTATCCAAAGTCCCAATCTGGTCAATATATTTCTGTAAAATAGAAGCAATAAGGTCTGTGTCTTCATCAAACATATTATGATGATTACCCGCTACTTCATATACCTGTACTCCACCTAAAGCATATTCCCTCCAACCATTATAGGCAGGGTCTTTTAAGTAGAACATTTGATCCTTTGCTTTGAACAATAAAATGGAAATATCCGAAGGGTTTAATTTATATTTCCAAAAAGCCTCAATACTTTTTTCATAAACGATCTTGCCATAAGGCAATAAGCCCTCTGATAATTCTTGGGACGCAGTATCTTGATAAGCGACTTTTACCTTACCGAGGATATGTTGATATTTTTGCTTTAAAATATTGCTTTTGTAGCTGATGGTTTCTATTGGTTTCTTTAATAAGATGGAGAAATTGTAGCTCGTCTTTTTTAAGAATTTATCAAATTTATTTTGATCTGTCCACTCGTCCTTAGCCACTGCATCAAATAAAGCTACCATACCGATTTCTTTGCCCATTTCTTTTAATTGCTTCGCCATTTCATAGGCAATCAAACCACCCAAAGAATAGCCTGCTAGATGAAAAGGACCATTGGGATTTTGATCTAGTATTTCATTGATATAATGTGTAGCCATTGCTTCGATGGTGTCCAATGGTTCGGATGTACCATCTAATCCCTTAGCTTGAAGCGCAAAGATGGGTTGGTCTTCATCCATATGTCGTACCAAACTTTGATAAAATAACACATGTAATCCGCCACCGTGTATCAGGTATAATGGCGGTTTTTTACCAGTTTGTTTGATCGGTACCAAAGAAGTCCAATTCTTCTCTGATAAATTAGAAGTCTGACTTAGCAATTTGGCTTGCTTATGAATGGTTGCATTCTGAAATAAACTAGTAATAGGTAACTTGATGGCAGTCTCTTTATAAATGGCAGCTAATAATTCTACTGCCACTAAAGAGTGGCCTCCTAAATCAAAGAAATCATCATGAATACTGATTTGATCTACTTTCAAAACTTCTTGCCAAAACTCGGATAATTTTTTCTCGATCACCGTTCTTGGTGGCTCGTATTGCAGACTTTTTGCCAGCTTTGTTCGAGTCGGTTTAGGCAGGGCTTTTCTATCTATTTTTAAAGAAGTATTCTGCGGAAAAGACTCCATTTTCATATACAGCGCAGGAACCATATACCCTGGCAATCTATCTTTTAAATAGGACTTAAGTGTATCTTCTGTTAACTCCTTTTCTTTAGTGATATAATAGGCAACTAATTCTTTCCGTTCTCCTTCTTCTGCAACAATAGAAATAACACTTTGCTGAATAGCAGGATGCTGATTTAACTGCGCTTCTATTTCCCCTAATTCTATTCTAAATCCTCTGATCTTAACCTGTGTATCGATCCTTCCCAAAAAGTCGATGTCTCCATTCGGAAGGTATCTCACTAGATCGCCCGTTTTATACCATTCAGAAACAGGTATATTGGCAAATTCTTGAGAGAGAAATTTTTCAGCAGTAAGTTCAGATCGATTGATATATCCAGTTGTCACCCCTGCACCGCCTATATATAATTCCCCCGGAATACCAACGGGAACTTGTTGTTTTTTATCATCTAAAATCAAGGTCCAGACGTTGGCAATTGGCTTACCTATGGGTATAAATTCACCATACGGTTTTTGCTCTAAATAGTCGCTCGTTACTTCTTTATAGGTAGCGTAGATGGTTGTTTCCGTAGGACCATATCCATTCCAAACTGCCTTCGTTTTTTTCAATAATTGAGTCGCCACCTCTTTCGGAAATCCTTCTCCCCCAGCTACGATTGTCATTTGATCGTTTCCTTCCCAACCAGATAGTAATAAGATTTTCCAAGTGGTAGGAGTCGCCTGCATAAAGGTTGGCTTATAGCGATCTAAATCTGCTTGCAAAGCAAATCCATCTTTCTTAGTGTTTTCCTCTGCTAAGATTAAAGTTGCCCCTTTTATGAGGGATAAAAAATAATCTGGGATAGACATATCGAATGACATAGACGACACGGAATATACGGTATCTTCTGCGGTCAACTGCAAATGCTCATTGATTGCAAAAAGGGTATTAATAGCATGGCGATGTTGAATCGCTACCCCTTTAGGTTTACCCGTTGAACCAGAAGTATAAATCACATATGCCTCTTGTGTACCTACTACTACATTTTTTAAATCATGGCGATTTTCTTCTTGCAAACGTCCCTCTAAATGATCGAGAATAAAATGCTTACCCCTAAAGTTGGAAAATTCTCCTACGCCTAAAGCGCTTATTAAAATCTGACATTTCGCATCCGATAAAATTAATTGAATGCGGTCTTTAGGATTTCTAGGATCAATAGGCACATACACGCCTCCCGCTTTTAAAATTCCATAGATACAGGTCATTAGTTCAATAGAACTATTCATACAAATAGCTACATATTGCCCATTTTGCAATCCTTCTTTTCTTAAAAAATGTGCGATACGATTCGCCCTTTCATTAAAGGCTTGATAAGCTATTCTATTTTTACCAATGATAATAGCAGTCTTATTGGGTTGCAATTGCACCTGTTTTTCAAATAAAGAATGTAAGGATTCCTGAACAGGAAAAACGGCTGTTGGTCCTTGCTGAAAAGTCTGTAATACTTCTTGATCTGCAGTTGCTACTAAATCAATATTTTTTATGCCTTTATCTGGATCACTCACCAACTGTTCTAAAAAATGGTGAAACGCACTTAAACGAAGTTGGATCGTATCTCTTCTAAATAAATCTGCATTATAGGTCCATTCAAAATCCAAGCGATCATCAACAGGTTTTAAATTGATAAAGGCATCAAACACTTCAAAGCGTTTAGGTACCATTTGTGTCATCACTTCTAATCCACCAAAGTTCATTTCACCTAGCGGGCTATCCATATTAAAAGCCACCGATACTAAGGTGTTTCTATTGGCGTTTCTTTCAATGGTCAATTTCTTGAGTAGCCTGCCAAAAGTGTAATTTTGATGATCGAATCCATCCAATACTTTCCCTCTAACTTCTTTTAAAAAATCTCTAAAAGAAGTTGTATTGGCAAGGCTGCTTCGTATCGGTAATAAGTTGATGAGGTGACCCACTACCGTATCATTCCCAGGCAAATTATGCCCTGCCGCTGCCATTCCAAATACCACTTCTTCCTGATTGGATAAGCGCATCAAAAATGCCTTGAAAGCTGCCATGATAAAGATATAAGGCGTCGTCCCTTCTTTGGCGGCAGCTTTTTGTAGGGATTGATAAAAGTCTGCTGTGAATGGAATTTTCTCTTGCCTACCAGGATAGGATTTTACCGCAGATCTTGGATAGTCGGTTGGCATTTCTAAAACAGGAACGCTGTCTTCAAATTGCTTTAACCAAAATGCTTCATCCTTTTTAAATTTCTTGGTTTGCTGATGCGCCAATTGCTCTTTCACATACGTACTCAAGCCCTTCGCTTTAGCTAGGGGTTGGTAGGACGCTCCTACCAATTGCGCATACAGTTCTCCAATTTCTCTAGTAATAATTCCCAATGACCAGCCATCACAGATAATATGGTGCACATTGATAAGTAACAAATGCTCATTTGCTGCTCGTTCGATCATTAGAAAACGAGCCAATGGGCCGTATTCCAAATCAAAGGGCGTAGTAGATTCTGTTTGGTGAACCTCTTCTAAAGAAACTCTTTGTTCAATATCCGTTAAAGCCGTCCACGATAATTCTTCAATGCTTGCCGCTTGGGTCGGTTGTATCGTCTGGCTTTTTCCATCCATTGCAAAGGTAGTTCTCAAGGACTCATGCCGTTGCACAACTTGACCAATTGCTATTTTTAGTTTTTCTTTATCTAGCTGTCCATTGAGAACAATTTGGGTAACAATATTATAAGCAGCCGCTGCGTCCTTACTAAACTGATGGCTCAACCAAATTTCTTCTTGCCCATCCGATAAAGGAATGCTAAAGGGTTCTTTAGGATTGGATGCTATTACCTCTTTTTGCGGTTCATTGACATAAATAACATTTAGGTCTTCTCCTTCATAGGGTTGAATTAAATTGGAGGCAAATAGCTCTTCTATAGCAGCCGTTATTGCTTTATAAGTTTTCTCAAAATCAGCTTGGGTATGCGCTGTAGAAATAAAACATGGACGCTCTCTCATGTACACCCCACGCATTCGTAAGTAAGGAAATAATAAGCGAGTCAGCGGATTGGCATCTAAGGTTTTTATCATATAGATCGACGCCGTCGCCTGTATCATATAAGGCGCTTTCAGTCGAAGAAAAATTTCTTTGATGTTGGCTGCAAATTCTTGGGTTGTTCGATTGAGTCCCTCTTGCAATGCAGGGCCTTGTCGAATCAATTCTTTCATTGCGGCATATCCCGCTGCCACACTGATTGGGTTTTTAATGAAGGTACTAGCAAAGTAAGTAATAGAAGCTTCTGGTCGAGAATCATCTCCAAACTGCCATATGCCTCCATCAAATGCCTGCATGTATTTTTCCTTACCAGCTATCGCAGACATCGGCAAGCCCCCACTAATAGACTTTCCATAAGCGACTATATCTGCTTCTACACCAAACCAAGCCTGTGCGCCATTTTGCGCCAATCGGAATCCATTTATAATCTCATCGAAGATCAATGCTACATCATGTTCTGCCGTTATTACTCTTAAGGCTTTTATTAATTCATGGTGTTGCCAATGCGGATTTTGGGCTTGTACCGGCTCAATCACGACAGCCGCTAAGTCTTTTATATTTGCTTTTAATTTTTCTAACACATTAGGATCATCATAGTCTAATACCAAAGTATCTTCTACTATTTTCTTGGGGATGCCCGGTGCGGATGGCAGAGCTTTGGAAGAGTTTTTAAAGTGAACCCCTCGTAACATGAACTGTCCTACCCAACCGTGATAATCTGTATCAAATACCGCTATTCGATCTTTCCCTGAATACGTCCTAGCTGCCCTAACAGCCCCAAGTACGGCCTCGGTTCCTGTACTGGCCAACGAAGCTCGATCCATACCTGAAACTTCACAAACCATCCTAGCGATTTCTGTAGCTTCTGGAGTTAATAAATCTAAGCCATTTCCCTTTTGCATTTGAGCGACAACTGCTTGCTCAATAAAGTCAGGCATATGCCCAAATAGGGCCACTCCATAGCTCATGACATAGTCTATATATTCATTGCCATCTATGTCCCAAAATTTTGCTCCTTTGGATCTCTCTGCTGAAATCTGATACACCATTTCTTTCCACAAGGTACTAAAGCCTGTTACGGATCTTGGGTCTGAATAATATGTTTTATGAAGACTGGCTTGTGCCTTGGACTTTTGGGTTTTGGTTGTATATCTATTAATAAAATCCGCTAATGCAATTCGTTGTTTATCTGTCAAATCTTCTAGCTTTCCAACTTTTTTGCTCGCCATCTTTGCCGTCACCCCTTTCGTTGATCGCTTAATGGTTACCTCTCTGTCAACTCCATTGGTAGGCAGTACTTTTTTACTAGTAGTAGTCGAATTAGTACCGTTATTACGAATTCCTACCGCTTCCTTCTTTACTAAATTATTGTTTTGTAATAGATGAAGTTGCTGTTGCATAATGTTCAACTGCTGTTGAACCAAGTCTGCTAATGCGGACGGTACGGGTGTGTTCGCACCATTGCTCATAGACGGCGGCAAAGCAAGTATAGGTTGACCATTTGTCGGGGCAAGGTTAGTTGTTGGAACCGATGGAATTGCTGGTGCGGGTTGAAATAAATGGGGATCAATGGTTTCATCTAAAAAGTCTGCCAAAGAACCAATCGTTGGTGTAGTCTCAAATAAGGATCGAAAGGAGATATCTACCTCAAATTTATTATTGAATTGTATGACCGCTTGACTTAAAAACAAAGAGTCAAAACCCAACTCTAAAAAAGTAGCATCCAGTTCCATTTCTGCTGGATCAAGCCCACTTAAATCGTATAAAATATTTTTTATTTCTTGAACCAATACGGTCTTCCTCGTCATGTTATTTTTGTTAGGAGTGGGAGCTACTGTTTGCGCAATAGCGGAGGCAACTATTGCCTCTTGGTGGGTGGGTATGGAAATTTGGTTTTGACTAACTGCTGTCTGAGAACCCTCGTTAATAGATGTACCCAAGTCCTTCTTCGGTTCTATCCAAAAACGATCCCGCTTGAAAGGATAGGTTGGTAATGGAATTTTCTGCGTATCAAAAGGGCGATAATAATTATCCCAATTAATCGCTTGCCCTTCTACCCAAATAGCACCAAGTGTCTTTAATAAAAACCATACATCATTTGTAGGTTCTTTAGGATGTCTTATAGAAGGTAATATGGTATGCGATTTATTTTTTAAAGGGTGCTGCTTAGCAAAAGTGGAAAGGGTTTGACCTGGACCGACTTCAACAAATAGTACCTTATCTTCTTTTAATAAAGTACCTAGCCCATCAGAAAATCGAACGGTTTGTCGTAAATGATTGACCCAATAATCTACACTAGCTATCTCTTTTGGCTCCACATAAGTACCTGATAAATTAGAGATAATCGGAATAGTAGGCAATTGAAAATCTATCTGTTCTAAGAACTCTTTAAAAGCAGGTATAATAGGATCAATCTGGGCAGAATGTGCTGCCACTTGAATATGGATTCTTGAACAATCGATCCCCTGTTTTTCTAATTGTTTAGCTATTGTTGAAATGGCTTCTTCTGTACCAGACACTACACAATTATCGGGTTTATTGATAACGGAAATGCTACTATTTGGTACTAGAAAAGAGGTAACATCTTTTTCAGATAGCGCCACGCTCAACATCCCCCCTTTGGTTGAAAGACTGTCAAACAACCGTCCTCTTAAAGTCACCAAACGCAAACCATCCTCCAAGGAGAAAACACCCGCCAAACAAGCAGCCACATATTCTCCCATGCTATGCCCGATGAATTCATCGGCTTGTAATCCCCAATGTTGCCATAATTTCGCAAGTGCATATTCAATCGTAAATAAAGCCGCTAGTGCATAGGTAGGTTTTCGTAATATGGAAGAAAGGTCTTTGGTAGTATCTTGTGGAAGTAGTAAATCACTTACATCCAACCCTTCTTCTACATTCAAGAAAAACAGGCAATTGTCTACTTCCGTTTTAAAAACTGGATACGTCTGGTACAAGTCCTTAGCCATCCCTACATACTGCGCTCCACCTCCTGGAAACATCCAGACCACCTTTTCAAAAGCAGTTGAATTTTTCTGCGCAATAGCTTTTCTTTTATTAGAAATCGGATCCAATAGAATAGCTTTCTTATAGGGAAGGTTAGCACGTCCAGTAGCCAATGTGTAAGCTACATTCGTTAAATTCCTTGCTTCTTCAGCAGCAATAAATGGCTGTATCAATTCTTCTTGTTGGGCCAATTGCTCCTTCGTCTTTGCAGATAGCGTAATCAAGCAAGCCCCCCCTGACTCCTGACGCCTGTCTCCTGACTCCTCTATGGGTGCTTCCTCCAATAAAACATGCACATTCGTTCCGCCTAAACCAAAAGAGCTAACGCCCGCCCTTCGGATACGCTGTCCTCGTTCCCATTTTTTCAAGGTATCGACCACATAAAAGGGGGATTGTTTAAAAGGTATTTGAGGGTTAGGCGTTGTATAATTTAAACTAGGTGGAATGGCTTCTTTATGAAGTGCCAATGCCATCTTAATAATGCCTGCGATACAAGCCCCTGCATCTAAATGCCCGATAGCTGTTTTCACAGAACCGAGTCCGCAAAATTGCGTTTGTTCGGTACTATGTTGGAAGGCTTGTGTCAAACCTTCTAGCTCAATGGGATCGCCCAAAATAGTCCCTGTTCCATGTGCTTCTATATAATCAATATCCGCAGCTTGCCATCCTGCTCGCTCCAAGGCTTTTTGGATCGCCCCTGCTTGACCTTGGACACTAGGAGCGGTAAATCCTATTTTATTAGCACCATCATTATTGACACCTGTACTTTTGATTACTGCCCAAATATGGTCTTTATCTTTAATGGCTTTATCTAATTTTTTGATGGCAATACACACCATCCCATGCCCTCTTACCATTCCCTGCGCATCCGCATCAAATGCCTTGATATATCCGTCAGGAGAAAGCGGACCTCCTTCTTTATAGAGATAGCCTACTCCTAAAGGGGGTTGTATTCTTCCTCCTCCAATTAGCATTATATCTGCATCTCCATTCTCTAGGGTCTGACAAGCCAAATGAATAGCGGTACCCGAAGAAGAACAGGCCGTTTGCACATTAATGGCTGGTCCTTTTAAATTGAGTTTATAAGCAATGCGAGTAATAGAAAAAGATTTCTCGCTGCCGATCGTATCTTGATATTCCCCTGCTGAGGCTAATAAATCTGCATGGGTAGCGATATTATTGCTAAAGTAGGAATTGCGTGCAACGCCCCCCATTACCCCAATTTTTCCTTGGTAGGCATTGGGGGTATATCCCGCATTTTCCAAGCAACCATAAGCTGCTTCTAATAAGACTCTATGCTGTGGGTCCATCTGCTGAGCTTCCTTCGGATGTATGCCAAAAAAAGAAGCGTCAAAACAATCGCCATCTTCTAGCGCATAGGTTCGGGCAACATAGTTGGGGTCAGATAATATAGCAGCATCTACTCCTGCTTTTTCCAAATCTGCTGGAGTTACTTCCTTTCCTACATCTTTTCCAGTTACTAGATTTTCCCAAAATTCCTCTAAAGAATTGGCCCCTGGCAAGCGACAGGACATTCCTATGATGGCATATCCTTCAGCATTAGTAGCGTTAGGTTTGGTGCGTTGTATGCTAGTTGCTTTACTAGTATCTTTGGTGATCCCTACTGGGTTTTCATAGCCTAACTCCTCCGCTAAAGACCAAGTGGATTCAGCTAGATTTCGTTCATTCTGTAATTCCTTCCATTCATTGGCTTTATCCGCATTAATCTTTTTAAATGTCAATAAATTAGAATCACTCATGGAGCGAGAATCCTTGTAAATACCATCCACCAACTTTTGATCCATCGCCTCATAGGGTTGTAAAAGGCTCGGATGAAACGCTATATTCACTTGCTGGCAAAGTTGGCGAATCGTCTCTTCTGGAGATTGTACTAAGTCTTCGTATCGTAATTCAAATTTTCTATTTGTTGGAATATCTTTTAAAAAACTAGCAACATTTTTATGACTATGATACCAAATCAATTCGGCTAAATCTGCCGCCTTATACTCATGCTTTTCGGTATATACTACCTGATCCATTCCGTACTTTTCAAAAGAATGAACCATGGATAAAGGATGCCTAGACAAGTGAATATAAATGGCATTGGCAAAATCTTTTTCTGCTTTTTGCAATGCCAATGGGTCTAGTGCATAGGAAGGCGTTTTGTCCACGATCCGTTTGGGATGTGCCCACGCTTGCAATTGTTGATACAACTGTTTGGTGGTGTAATTCTTTTTTTCAAAATCATGCACATACAACTTAGCGGCCTCCGCATCGCAATTTTTTAATGCCATGATGGCTCGAACGACTCCCTCTTGCCATAAAGCAAATTTGCCTGTGAATGCAGCAGACCGTTCTTTCAAATTATGAAAGCCCAATAGTTTTAACTCATTTACCGCAAATAGGTCAGGATGTCCTGCTAACATCAAGCGCAATAAACTAGTCCCTGAACGTGGTGGTGCAAGAATAAAAATTGCAGATGGATTCTTTTTGCTAGAGACATCCACCTGAGACAATTGAGGAATATAATGCGAGAAAGAATTGATTTGCCATTCCGTCAATTGGCTTTTAGGCAAGTTGACGGTAGTGGCTTTTTCCTCTACTGCTAACGGTTCTCTTGTAGGTGTTTGTTCTTTCTGTTTTATAATTTCTTGTCCGTATTTTTTTTCTAAAAAGGCTGCATAGGTTTTAACGGTAGGATAATCAAAAATAGTAGTTACAAAAATGGATACTCCTAATTCTTTTTGTAATTGTCCGATAAATTGTGCTGCCTGAATGGAAGTACCGCCTAGTTCAAAAAACTTATCGTCGATGCCAATAGGTTCAATCGCTAATAACTGTTCCCATAGAACCGCAATTCTCTTTTCTAAGGAAGTCTTAGGTGCCTGATAAGATTGGGATAAAGTGGGTCGGGTCTTTGGTGGGTCCGGCAGTGCTTTTCGATCAAATTTCCCATTAGGTGTCAACGGCATTTTTTCTAATACCACATAATT
>CALJIQ010000184.1 GCA_937973995.1 uncultured Saprospiraceae bacterium | reverse complement strand
ATGATGATGTATCGTTTTTGCCATTTCAAAGGGGTGCAAAGGATCATTTTCGTTGGCAATGATTAGACAAGGGATATTTAGTTGCCTTAAATCTTCTAGTTTATCAAAAGGAGAACTGTTTACCATTCTTTCCAACACCCTCGGAATTTCTGTTCTTTGTGAGGTCGCAAATACGCCCATAATAGACCGTGCTGCTAAAGGTAGTTGCGTAGCAATGGCTTGATATACTTTTGTTTGTTTGAACGTAGCAGACCCCTCTGACATTCCGATAGAAGCGGCCGCTTCTTTTAAAATCAACAAATTTTCAGGATTAGGAGCATCCAACCAAGCAGGTCGAACTAATACCAAAGCACTGACTATTTCTGGATACCTAAGTGCGATATGTAATGCGATTCCAGACCCCATAGAAATCCCGCCCAATATAGCTTTTTTAATTTTTAATTCATTCTTTAATTGGATAATTTCATTTGCGTAATAGTCGAAGGAAGGCGATTGGGTAGCGGGTAGCGAGGATTGACCATGCCCTGGGCAATCCGCAGAAATTAATTGGATGCCTTTCACTTGATCTAACAAATTTTGAGGCTGATCTAGATTAGATCCTAAACCATGTTGAAATATAAAAGGAAAACCTGTCCCTGTACTTTTATAATGAAGCGTCATTTTTTTACTTCTCAATTGGTGATTAGTGACTGGACTAGACGCTTAGACATCTTGTCCAATCACCATATAAAAACTTAATTATTTTTAACCATAATATTTAAAAACATGCCCCCTAAAATTAAGGCAATCCCCAATAAGGCTATTAAAGAATATTGTTCTCCAAACCAAACCCATCCCACCAATAAGGCAAACACGGATTCTAAATATTTAAAAGGAGCAACTGTACCGATAGCTGCTATTTGATAGGCCTTCGTCATAAATATTTGTCCTGCAAATCCGAAAATGCCTAAACTCAATAAAATTAGTAATTCATGAGGCTGTGGTGTTACCCAGTTAAAAATAGAAAAAATTAATCCAACCATCATGGCAATAAACATAAAATAGTTGACGATCACTAAAGAATGATCTCTTTGCCCAATTTTTCTTATGAGGACGTAAACTACCCCGCTTAGGGATGCGGAAAAGAGGATAACACCTAATCCAAAAATACTGATTCTTAAATCAAATCCCTTTAAAATTAATACCCCTAGAAATGCCATGATAAAACAACCCCACTGCAAAGGGGTGATCCGTTCTTTCAAAAAATAAATGGCTAATATCGCTGCAAAGATGGGGGCTAAATACCGTAAGGAAACGGCGGAAGCAAAGGGCAATAATTTAATGGCCCAAAAAAAAGTGACCATAGCCGTAACGCCCACCAATCCTCTGGCGGTTAATAATTTGCGTTGATTTCCTAAGATAGGGATTCCTTTTTTTAAGATGAGTATCGTACCAATTACAAAAGAACCAAAGGCTCGAAAGAAAGTTAATTCAAAGGGAGGAATGGCTTCCAAGTACTTCACCAATATATTCATGACAGCGAACGAGGATACGCTGATAAGCATGAATTGGATAGCCTGAAAAGTGGTTTTCGAAACTGCGATAATTTTGTATTTTGAAAAAGCTGCAATATACTTGACTTTATTTTGTAATTTGGTGACTGGTAATTGGTAAATAGTAATTAGTCTACCAATCACCAATCACCAGTTACCAATCACTAATCACCATTCATCAATAAACATGAAATCTTATATTTTACTTCCGCTTTTTGTACTACTGTTAATAGGCTGCCAATCCGTAAAATATCCTTCCTTTCAACAAACGGCGACCGCAACTAATGGAATGGTTTCAACGGGTCAACCACTAGCGACTTTAGCGGGTCAACAAATGTTAGAAAAAGGGGGAAATGCAGTAGATGCTGCAGTAGCAAGTGCCTTTGCTTTGGCAGTAGTAGAGCCTAGTATGAACGGTATTGGAGGAAGAATGCAAGCCATCGTTAGATTACCCAATGGGGAAATTCATGGTATTGATGGAACGACGCAAGCCCCGATGAATTATGATACTGCCACCACTCCGCCTGTACGATATGGCTATGGCGTCATTGGTATTCCAGGGGTGGTTGCTGGCTTGACGAAATTACAAAAAGAGCGGGGAAAATTGCCCTTAGCAACCGTGATGCAACCTGCAATCAAATACGCTAAAAAAGGATTTTCTTTGTTACCTGGAGAAGCGAAACGACAAGCTGCTGTTTTTGATCAATTAAAAGAATTTGAAGGCAGTCGAACCCATTTTTTGAAAGATGGGAAGTCGATACGAGTAGGCGACAAATGGGTACAAAAAGATCTAGGGAATGTATTAGCGCAAGTAGCACAAGGGGGGCATGATGCTTTTTATAAAGGAGATATCGCTCGTAAAATTGTTGCAGATTTTAAAGCCAATGGCGGTATATTGACCATGGAAGATTTAGCGAATTATGAGGCAAAGAGCAGTAGGATAGTGGAAGGGAATTATAGAGGCTATGATATTCATGGATTATGGCTGCCATCCTTTGGGGCCATTACCATTGAGATTTTACATATTTTAGAAAACTGGTCGAAAGAAGAATTACAGGGGTCAGCCTGGGGGTATGCTTTATCACAGGCTATTCGATTGGCATACCTGGATCGGCAAAAACAAAAAAGTGAGGATACCAATGCAACGCTTCAACAATTGTTGTCAAAGGAATATGCTAAAAAATTATACGATCAATTAAATGATAACTTAGGAACTGGATATATGGAAGTGGATCAACCTGAAAGTTGGACGGCGCCTATGGGGCATACGACGCACCTGACCGCAACAGATGAAAGTGGAATGATGGTTGCTTTGACCCAAACCATTGGTCCCAATATGGGATCAAAAGTAGCGACCAAAGGTTTAGGTTTTTTATATGCAGTTACCTTAGGCAAATACCTGGGTGTGTTTGAGCCAGGGCATCGAGCAGCTTCCCATGTTTCCCCTATGATAATCACCAAAGATGGACAACCTTTTATGGCATTGGGGGCAGCAGGTGGCAGTCGAATTCCTACTGCCATTACGGCTGTTGTTAGTCGAGTGATAGATGGAGAATTGTCCCTTCAAGCAGCTTTAGCAGCTCCTAGAGTGTATCCCAATAGTGGGAAAGTACAATTAGAAAATCATACTCCAAAAAGTTGGTCTAGTCCTAGTCTGCAGCATTTCGACCAACAAGGAATCCCCATTGAAAAAATTGAAGTACCTGCTCGATTCGGTAGGGTACATGCCGTACAGTATGATGCTAAAAATAAGCGCTGGATTGGTGGGGCTGATCCTGACTGGGAAGGGGTAGCGGCTGGAAAGGAGTAAGCTCTAAATGGGTGATTGGTGATTAGTAATTGGTGACTGGGCTAGATGTAATGCGGCGTGCTGTCCTCTTATCCCCAGTGAGACTAGGCTTCCCGCTATATGATCCTGATGAAGGTCATCTCGCTTCTTTGGTCACCTACCTGATCGCTATTATACTGAACACGGGATAAATATCCGATTATCCAATACTGTTTATCCAAGTGTAGCTTGTAAACGTATAAACAGTTCAACAAATAAACGAATTATCCATTTTCGGTAATTTATCCCGTCTGTAGTATAATCAGCATATTGATTTAGGCAGTATATATGTTATGAAAAAAAAAGATTACCACTCAAAAAATAACAATTACTTTTTCCGCTTCGCTTTTCTCTTCTCTATCATAATAGCGATGCAGTCAGGTTTTCTCCTACATGCTCAGGAATTACAAATCTTATTGCCTAACCAATATGAAGGAAAAGCGAATGCCAAGGAATTAGAATACAAGGAAACCTTCTATGTTTATAAAGCATCCGTTAGTCCTGTCATCCAGCTAAAACAATTTAAGCAATACTACCCAGAATTGGCTTTGCCCGACACCTTGAGGATTGAATTACCCGACCTATCCCATGCAAAAGATACCACACTATTGTTGGGCGTTCTTCAGGAAGAAGTCACCGCTCCAGCGCATTTAGTTTTACTTTTAGCGACGGACTATACCACGAACGAGGTGACCTTTTATGTTGATTCCAATATGGATGGGAATTATAATAATGATGAGGCTCCTATTTTGGTTCAAGCTGGAAAAACACCACTTGACATCAACTTATATCCAATGGATGAAAAACCCTTACAATTTTCATTAGGGATTCCTAAGCGAACTAGTATAGGAGAGAAAAATCAAGAATTGCTAAAAGAACTTAGAAGAAAATCTAAGATGAAAATTCGAAATAAGTTAACACTAGGGGTTCATGCAGGAGTAGGGGTTGGGAGATTAACTTACGAATATGATAATTTGGATATAGCCTATCCCACTTGGTACACGGTTCGATTTACAGAAAGAGCGTTGGGACTCAACTTGGATTATGAAGCCACTAAATTCCGTGTCGGGGTTAATGCCACCCTCAACAATCACTTTTATTATACTTCTTATTTAAATGTCCAATTTGCTGAACCCAGAGGACTTAAAACGGGCATATTAACAGAGCGAAATATTGACACACATGCTTTAAATCGGTTACAGGTTGGAGGTAGTGTGGCTTATAAAATTCCCCTGACTGCGTATTTAGAGGTACAACCTATTTTTAGTGCTGGTCAGCTATTCTATTTATCAGATAATTATTTTTCTGATAATCGTCCAAATAAAGAAATTGCATATGCCTTATCGCCAGACTTTTTTTATGAAGTAGGAGTCAGAATAGATGTGACAGTTGGACAAGAAAAAGCCTTATTCTTAGATTTGGTAAATAATACACTAAAGTGGAGACCTAATAATTTTTTAGAGGGTATTAATTTTTCCAGTTTGGCTATTAGTCATCGGACTTGGAAAATCAATCTAGGCTATAAAATTTCTTTGTAGCTAAGCAAAAAAAAATCTCTGAAATGGATAGCATCCATTTCAGAGAAATTATTTCAAATTTAGAAGTCTTTTTTTAGTTAAATTGGAACTTCTATCTTAAGCGAGAGGATATTATTAATTACTGATTATTAATTATTTGCTAAGCGTAATTAAAACGTGTAATTAGCTAATAATCAATGATTAGTGATTAATAATCATAATAATTTAGAGTAAAGTTATTTTTGTCCACTCACTTACCTATTCCAACCAACTCTATCATTATAAATATCTACAGAAGCTTCATCAGGAGAATTTGCATTGAATAAGAATTCATTAGCAGAGTAGTTCCATCTAACTGGAATAACTGTTCCTGAAGTTGGCGTTAAAGCAGGGATTCCTGTTCTTCTCCAATCGGAATAGGTTTCAGGTTGAAGATACATCGCAATATACTTCTGTGTCATTACTTGTTCTAAAGTAAGATTGCCAACACCAGGATCAATTTCTGGTTGAGCAACATAAGCTTCGTATGCTGCATCATCTAACCCAAAGCGGGCAAAAGAAGCTTTGATACCAGCTAGATAGGCATCATGACCTGCTTGAGAACCACCTGCCCTTACATCGTCTTCTGCGATAATAAATTGCATTTCTCGGAAAGTGACCATTTCTTGGTAAAAGTCAGCAACCAGATAGGGATGATCTGCATTAAAAGTACCATCCATCATTCCTAGTCTGGTGTCATTTAAACTTTCTAACAAACCTCGCATTTGAGGATTAAATTCAAGATCTCCCTCTCTACCACTTACATTGAATCTAAAATAAGGTCCTGCTGCGTTCACATCAGGGTATTGGAAAGCCATATTTTGAGATGCGTCAGCAAAAGCGGCGGCTGCTTCTGAAGCAGCGCCAGAATAGTTGTTTTGTTTTAGTAAAGCTCTCGCTTTGAGGGCTCGCGCTGCGGCAATCCAGTTAGCTGTATTTCCACCATAAAAGACATCTTCGCTTCCCAAGCTTAACGGTCCTGGAGGGCCAGAAAGTTGAGCAACACCTTGATCTAATAAAGAAAATACAGCCGCATAAATTTCAGCTTGTGTATCATAGGTTGGATTAAGTGCATCAACTCCTTGCAAGGCATCTGAATAAGGCATATCATCCCAAACATCGGTTGCCATTTGCATCGTATAAGCTTCCAAAACATTTAAAATGCCTTGATGATGATTGTATCCATTTTCTACTGCATTGGCTCTGGCAATCTTAACTTCATTTAAAACATTCTCATATACATCTCTCCAACCTGAATCAAAGCGATTAGGTGTTAATCCAGTATATTGGTTAAAGGAAGACCATTGTCTAGCCACTCCCTCTATCTGTTGTACCAACATGCAATTGAACCGAGAGAAGTCTCCTCCTGTCATGTCAGCAATCTGAATTTGAAAGGCTGGTAATTGAGCAGAAATTGGTACAGATGTAGGATTATTTGGATCGCTATTTATCGCATCTCCTTCAATATAATCTTCGCAACTTGCTAAAGAAAAGAATATTAGACAGATAAATAATATTTTATTTAATAATTTCATTTAATTATATTTTGACGAAAGTGTAAAACTAATTTGGGTAACGACATTAATCAATTGACTTAATAGTGATCTAATTATTAATTGCTTTTACACCCAACATTTTACACTCATTTTTTAATACTTTATTCTAAATTTTTTCATCAAGCATTTGTTTACCTAAGGATGACCACTAATACTTCGTAACTACCAATTTTAATTGGCTAGTTCATGATTAGCTAGTGGATTTTCAACCTACATAACCAAATGAAAGGTCAGCCTTTACGGTTCAACGTCAATCGAATAAAATTTAGAAATCTAAAGACAATTTCAACATAACAGATTTTGAACTAGGCATATTGAAGTAATCAAACCCTTGTCCATTTCCTGTACCCGTCAAACTTGTTTCTGGGTCAATACCGTCGTACTCAGTAGTAAACCAAAGATTTCTTCCAGATACACCAACTGAGCCACCTTTTGACCATTTTGTTGCAGGAAATCGGTAGGATAGACCAACTTCTCTTAGTCTAACCCATCCACCATCTTGTACAAATTGCTCACCAATAGCACCAAAACCCCCTAAAGAAGAAGTCCAATAGCTTCTATCTCTTACAACTGGAATATCATTAGGCGTACCATCAGATTTTACCCCTGCAATAGGAGTAGGTGCTTCCTGTCTAGTATCCGCAGTCAATTGCGAACGTCCGAAGAACGATAATGCCCAAGCCGTACCATTCCATAAATCGCCACCCTCTCTCCAATCTAATAAGAAATTAAAAGTGAAGTTTTTATAATTTAAGGTATTATTCCATCCTATAATAAAATCTGGGTTAGGATTACCAATAGCCCTTGCTTTTGGATCAACTGCTTGGAAACCATATTCATTATCCTCAGGGTTGTCATTTATAACTACCTGACCGCCAGGGATATTTAAGTCTGTATCGCTAGCCGTACCTGCCTCCTCTCTCAAATAGGCCCCACCGAAAATAGCACCGTATTGGTTCCCTTTTACTAAATAAGTACCAGCCGTATTAAATCCAGCTAAGAATAATCTTTCTACACCAGGTGCTAATTCTTCTACGATATTTTCAGATTTGGTAAAGTTAATTTGTGTATTCCAAGCAAAGTCTCTTGCTTCTACCGGGGTTGCATTTAAAGTTAACTCTATACCCTGAGAAGTCATCTCTCCAGAGTTTAACCATACATTGGAATAGCCAGTAGCTAATGCTAAAGAGGCATTCAAAATAGCGTCCTCTACCTTACCCTTGTAATAAGTCGCATCTAAACCTAAGCGGCCATTCAAGAATCTTAGGTCTAACCCAATTTCTGTAGTCGTCGTTAACTCGGGCGTCAAATTAGGGTTTCCTAATAAACTGGATTGGTCAAAGCCGGTTACGCCACCAACAGGAAAGTTTAAAGCACTACCCCAAGATGATATGGTAGGAACTACGAAAACGGACTGAGTAGAATATGCTGTTGGAGGACCTGCACCCACTTGTGCCCAGGATAATCTAAGTTTACCAAAAGAAAGAAAACTGCTGGTATTCATTAATTCTGAGAATACAAACGCTAAGGAAGCAGAAGGGTAGAAGAACCCTGTATCCTCTAATTTAAAGTCAGCTGGATTTCCTAGTCGAGAATCATAATCCTGTCTTGCACTTAAAGTAGCATATAACGTACCTCTCCAAGAAGCTTCCACCTGTCCAAAGAAGCCTAATGAACGGTATCTATTGGCATCTTGAGAGGAGGTTACATTTGTAGCATTACTGATATCCAAAAAGCCAGGGAAGACTAGACCTGAACCATCAGCAAAAGTTCTGTTTTCATCATAAGAAAATGCATTCACCCCTGCTAAATAGCTCAAATTAACATCCTCCGTTACGTTTCCACTACCTAAGACATTAAAGTAATTATCATATTGCTTTACATTAAATTCAGCCAATCGAATTCTGCCTAAAGGCGCAGTTCTAGATCCAATTTCAAAATCTTGCTTTCTTTCATCACTAGTCAAGTCATATCCTATATTTATCCCAAAGCCTAACCAATTATTTAACCTATAATCCGCTTTTACATTACCAAATGTTCTAGAAACATCTTCATACCCTAGTGCATTATTAATAATCCAGTAAGGATTATCATATCCACCACCACCTCGATAGGTTCTTTGAGATCGGTCCGCAAATTCATAAGCCGAAGCATCAATAGTACTATTGGCTCTATCTGCACCTAATCCATTCGTGTTGTCGAAAGAAGCAGGTGTTCTTAGCATACCTAATAATAAGCCAGAAACATTAGACCCTTGCTGAACTCTTACATAGTCTGATTTAGTAAAGTTAACAGAACCAGAAATGGTTAATCCCTCTAATGGAGTAATAGAAGAAGCCAATTTGACCGTTTTTCTATCATACTCTTCATTCGGAACAACACCAGAAGCTCTTAAATCAGAACCAGAAAGTCTGAATGTCATTAACTCATTACCTCCAGCTAAAGATAAAGAGTTGGTGAAAGTCATCCCTGTTTGGAAAAATGGATCTACATTATTGTACGTATTTGCTGCTTGACCATTTCCTGTTCCCCGAGGTACTAAAAAGCCATTTGGGTCCCATCGGTAAACTCCATTAGCATCAAAGTCTCTAGCATGAGTAGGCGCATTTGGGTGGTTAGGGTCAGTCGCATATTCTAAATCAGAAATTTTTGGACCCCAACTTCCAGATTCACCAGTGGCAGGGCTTCTCCAAATTAACTCACCACCAGATGTTCTGCCTTGTGCAAATTCACTTTGCAAATCAATCATGTTCGTAATTTGGTCAAAACTAGCTGAACTGGAGAAATTAACATCTACTCGATTCTGGTTATTCCCTTTTTTGGTGGTGATTAATACCACGCCTGTTGCACCAGCAGTACCATAAAGTGCTGTTGCTGCTGCACCCTTCAATACGTTAATAGATTCAATATCATCAGGATTTAAATCCATCAAACGGTTGGAAGCAGCGGTACCCGCTGTACTACCTTGAGACAATAAGGTCTGGTTATTTGTTCTAACGCCATCAATTACAATTAATGGTTGGTTATTACCTACCATTGAAGTTACCCCTCTTATCAAAATACGAGACCCCCCTCCGACGGAACCAGAGGAACGAGTAATCTGTACACCTGATGCTTTTCCTACCAAGGCATCTACTGCACTTGATGCACCTGATCGGGTAATTTCATCTCCTTTTACTTGCTGTACTGCATAGCCCAAAGCTTTTTCTTCTCTTTCTATCCCAATCGCAGTTACAACCATTTCGTCTAACATGATACCCTCTGACATAGAAACATCAATGACGGTGGCTGACCCTATGGTCTTTTCTTGGGTTTGGTATCCTGTGTAACTAATAGTCAGTACATCAGAACCTGACGGAACTTCAATACTATATTTGCCATCTAGATCTGTAACGGTACCTACAGAAGTACCTTTGACTAAGACACTGGCTCCAATTAGTGGATCTCCTAGATCATCTGTTATCGTTCCCGATACAGTGCTTTGTGCTAGAAGCAAACCAATGCTCATAAAAAACATACTAAAAACAAGTGAAAGTCTTTTCATAAAAAATGATTTTTGAAAGGCTTAAAATATGAAAGAATATTATGGGTATAATTTAGTATCACGTTATAAAGTAATTGTGATTTAAAAGAATGGGCTTTTTATATTTATACACGACAGCTAGTTGCTGTTTATCTGACCCCGATAGCTTTTGAAATAACCAAGAAGGTGATAAAAGCATTCTGTCAAAAGAACACAATACTAATGAAAATGTCTCTAATAGTTAAATTTTTCTTAATATTCTCTTTAAGAAGAACTTTATTTTATGCTAAAATGCTGCTTTATATTAAAAAAAAATGGTGATACTAAATAAGTCGTTGAAGACCTCAGTCAGGAAAGTTATATATAATTGAAAGGAAAATATAAGGAAGTGCAATTTTAAGTCCGTCTCCTAAGATTGACGGGACTATCGGAGGTAGTTATAAAAATACAAAAAAACGCTGAAATCTTTGAAGTATTAATAATAATGAATAAATTGCAATGTTTTTGAGTTAATCTTATGTCTGCAAACTTTTTGATTGTTTAAACTTTTCTTGTTTTTCCGTTCAAATTTTTTCGCTTTCATTCCGTTTTCTCTTTTATTTTTTAATTTGTATCACTAAAGTAGTTTTAAACAATCATTCTTTTTTCCACTCTTACCGATAAAGCAATTTTCCTTTAAAAGTTCAGAGTAATTATTTCCTCATATTTCGGGATACCCTAAAGATAGATGCGTTTGCCTACCTACTTTATGATACCACACTTTTTTTTTATGAATATTTTCGTTGCTAAATTAAATTATGACACACAGGAGGATGATTTAAGAGCAGTATTCGAACAGTACGGAGCAATTGATTCCATTAAGATTATTATGGACAAATTTACAGGTCGGTCTAAAGGATTTGGCTTTGTAGAAATGCCTGATGACAATGAAGGTCAGGCAGCTATTGATGCATTAAATGATACAGAATTGGACGGAAGAACAATAGTAGTTAAGAAAGCAGAGCCAAGAGGTGATAGAGGTGGCCGAGGCGGAGGACGAGGTGGATTCGGTGGCGGCGGTGGACGTAGAGGTGGCGGCGGCTACGGTGGTGGCGGCGGCGGCGGTTACGGCGGTGGCGGTGGCTACGGCGGTGGCGGCGGAAGAAGCAGATATTAATCGATTTGCTACCTAATTGGTCTTTATTTATATTGACCAATTAACCAAATACAAAATGCGTTGGGAATGTACTTTCCTAACGCATTTTCTATTTTAAACTTGTTCTATTGTAAAGTCCTCTATTTTCTTTATAAATTTGAACTCTTGAGAAAGCTAGATGGTAGCTACTTCTATCAATATTGAAAAGATTGTGTAACGTTATAGTGGAATCTTAATTTGTATGCCAAAAATCTTAAATCATAGTTCATATATCTTAAATCATAAATCCATCTTACTCCTGTCCTAAGTGGATTTATGATATATGATTCTTTGACAAATCACGTGAAAAGATACAATCCGCGAATCAGATTGGCATCGAGCCAATCTGATTCGCACAAGGGTTTCTAAAGGGGCAACTGAGGCATTGCCTCAGTTGCCCCTTTAGAAACCCTTGTTTCCTGAAATGGACTCGATGTCCATTTCAGGAAAGAAATCACGGGATATGTCAAAGAACCTGATATATGATTTCCGATTTATGATTTTTCCCAGAACAAATTGTGAAAACAGGTTTAGAAGTCTGAAATAATACCGTCAACGTCATAAGTCTGCCCCCTGACAGAAAATTTAAATTTTCGGTCTGACTTCTGACTTCTTTTCAAAATCATACAGAATGCCATTAGATCAAATAGATGTAGATAAAATAGACTCGGATCAAAAGAATGGACAGGAGGAGAAGGAAATGACCTTTCTAGAGCATCTAGAAGAGTTGCGTTGGCATTTGATACGTGCGATTGGTTCGATATTAGTATTTGCTTCTATGATTTTTTTAGGAGGCAAACCACTCTTTGAGTTAATTTTCAATTCTCCTAGATACCCTGATTTTCCTACCTATAAATTAATCAACAAAATCATCCCTTCGTTCCAACCACCTGAATTTGATTTAATCACGAAGGGATTTGCAGAATCTTTTCTCGTTCATATAAAGGCATCCATCCTCTTAGGAATTATGATTTCCTTTCCCTACATTTTATGGGAGGTATGGCGTTTTGTCAAACCAGGACTATATGATAACGAGCGGAAAGCTGCTAGAGGCTTTGTTTTTATTTGTTCTTTCCTTTTTATTTCTGGCGTATCTTTTGGCTATTTTGTCATTGCGCCTCTTGCTATTAATTTCCTGAATAATTATGATATGGGGGCGATCAATGCGCCCACACTGGATTCTTATGTGACCTATATGATTATGTTTACCTTACCGACAGGTATCATATTCCAACTCCCTGTTCTAGTTTTCTTTCTCACCAAAATAGGGTTGATAGATGCAGAATTTATGCGGACCTATCGCCGACATGCGATTGTGTTGATTCTCATTCTGTCTGCTATGATTACTCCACCAGATGTAATCACCCAGTTTTTAATTGGGATTCCTTTGTTCTTCTTATATGAGTTAAGTATTACTATTGCTAAACGTGTGAAAGCACAAGAAGAAGAAAAAGAACGGAAGGAGCAGGGTTTGACGAAGACGTAAAGGGCATTTGCTTTTTTCAATTGGGTATTAGGTAACTAAGTATCGGACACCTCCAAGATGTCCGATACTTGGCAATCCTTAATAAAACTATTGCCCGTAAAAGGCGATGCAATTGAGTACCAGTATGGAATAGTTTACTATTCTCTATATGTTTTGCTAGAGTGTTTATACCTCCACATTATTTTTTCCTACCACTTTTCTTACCTATATTTGTCTGATTGCAAGAAGTTGTCTTGTGACACTAAGTACATTGTAAAATAAATAACTTACAAGATTTATTTGTCCGCCGTCCTTCGCCGCTGCGCGGCTCGGACGGCGTGCTGGGGTCTT